>JAOPYB010000084.1 GCA_025964835.1 Nocardioides sp.
CGATGATCAGCCCGAGGTCCTTGACCCGGATGTCGGGGTTGAGCAGCCGGTGGGTGCCGATCACGATGTCGACGCTGCCGTCGGCCAGGCCGTCGAGGACCTCGCGGGCCTCCTTGTCGGTCTGGAAGCGCGAGAGCGGCTTGAGGGTCACCGGGAAGCCGCTCATCCGCTCGGCGAAGGTCGAGAAGTGCTGCGTGACGAGCAGGGTGGTCGGCACGAGCACGGCGACCTGCTTGCCGTCCTGCACCGCCTTGAACGCCGCGCGCACGGCGATCTCGGTCTTGCCGTAGCCCACGTCGCCGCAGACCAGGCGGTCCATCGGGACGCTGCGCCTCATGTCGCCCTTGACCTCGTCGACCGTGGTCAGCTGGTCCGGGGTCTCATGATGAGGGAAGGCGTCCTCGAGCTCGCGCTGCCACGGGGTGTCCGGGCCGAACGCGAACCCCTGGGTCGCCTGCCGGGCGGCGTACAGCTTGATCAGCTCGGCCGCGATCTCGCGGACCGCCTTGCGGGCGCGGCCCTTGCGCTTGGCCCAGTCGCCGCCGCCGAGCCGGTCGAGCGAGGGCTGCTCGCCGCCGACGTAGCGGGTGACCTGGTCGAGCGCGTCGGCGGGGACGAAGAGCCGGTCCGGCGGGCCGCCACGCTTGGAGGCGCCGTACTCGAGGACGAGGTACTCCCGGGTGGCACCGCCGGCCTCGCGCTGGCGCATCTCGACGAAGCGGCCGACACCGTGCTGCTCGTGCACGACGTAGTCGCCCGCCGCGAGCTCCAGCGGGTCGATCTGGCGCTTGCGCCGCGCGGGCATCTTGCGCATGTCGCGCGTCGAGGACTTCTGGCCCGAGAGGTCCTCGCCGGTGAGCAGCACGAGCTTGTTGCGCTCGTCGACGAAACCCCGGTCGAGGGCTCCGCAGGTGACGGTGACGACGTTCTCGTCGAGGACGAGGTCGACCGGCTCGGACAGCCGGGCGGGGACGTCGCGCTCGCCGAGTGCCTCGACCATCCGCTGGGCCGGGCCGTGGCCCAGGTGCACGACGACGATGCGGTAGTCGTCCTTGAGCCACTGCTCGATGTCGCCGATGGCGCGGTCGACGTCGCCGCGGTAGGCGTCCACCGGCCGGGCGGGGAGCGCCCGGCTGGAGACGGCGCCGATCCGCACGTCGAGGCCCGCGCTGACGATCTCGCCCAGCTCGTCGCGGAGCGGGACCCGCTCGGCCGCGTCGGCGTCGGCGTCGAGGCCGAAGGGGCTCATCGTCCACCACGGCTTGTGCTGGTCGAGGCTGTGCTCGCGGACGTCGGCGAGCGAGCGGTACGACGCGGCGCCGAGATCGATCGGGGCGGTGCCACCACCGGCCGCCGCGGCCCAGCTCGCGCCCAGGAACTCCTCGCTGGTCGCGACCAGGTCGTGGGCGCGGCTGCGGGCCCGCTCGGGGTCGAGCACCAGCACATGGGTGTCGGCGGGCATCAGGTCGATGAGCAGCTCCATCTCGTCGACGAGGGCCGGCGTCAGCGACTCCATGCCCTCGACGGCGATGCCTGCTGCGATCTTGTCGGTCAGCTCGAGCAGCTGGGGGTGGGCCGCGCCGAGCTCGGCGGCGCGGCGTCGTACGTCCTCGGTGAGGAGCAGCTCTCGGCACGGCGGCGCCCACAGGCGCTCGACCTTGTCGAGGGTGCGCTGGTCGGCGACGGAGAAGGTGCGGATCTCCTCGATGTCGTCGCCCCAGAACTCCACCCGCAGCGGGTGCTCCTCGGTGGGCGGGAACACGTCGACGATGCCGCCACGGACGGCGAACTCGCCGCGCCTCTCGACCAGGTCGACCCGGGAGTACGCCGCGTCCGCGAGCCGGCGCACGACGTCCTCGAGGGGCGCGGTCGCGCCCGGGACGAGCTCGACGGGCTCGAGGTCGCCGAGCCCCTTGACCTGCGGCTGGAGCACGGAGCGGACCGGCGCGACGACGACCCGCACCGGGCCGTTGGCGGCGTTGTCGCCGGGGTGGCAGAGGCGGCGGAGGACGGCCAGCCGGCGCCCGACGGTGTCGCTGCGCGGGCTGAGCCGCTCGTGCGGGAGGGTCTCCCAGCTCGGGTAGTGCACGACCGTGGCCGGGTCGATCAGGTCGCCCAGGGAGGCGGCCAGGTCCTCGGCCTCGCGGGCGGTCGCGGTGACGGCCAGGACAGTGCGACCGGCCCGGACCAGCCCGCCGATCACGAACGGCCGCATCGCCTCGGGCCCGGTCAGGTCGAGGGCGCGCACCGCGCCCCCGCGGGCGTCGGCCACCGCCTCGGCGAGGACGGGGTCGGCGAGGACGGCATCGGCCAGGCCGGTGAGGCTCACGGCGCTCCTTCGGGGCACATCTTCGGGGCACATCTTCGGGGCGGAAACAGCAACACGACAGCCCCCGGCCACGAAGCAGGCGGGGGGTCGAAATGAGTCTACGACGCCGCGTCGACACCGCCTAAGGTGGAGGGGATGGGCGTGCAGGAGATCTCGGAACCCTTCGGACAGGGCTGGCTGCAGGTGGGCGAGCTGGGCCTGGCCTTCGTGCTGTCATCGGTCATCGGGCTCGAGCGCGAGCTGCGCCAGAAGAGCGCCGGGCTGCGCACCCACACGCTGGTGGGGCTCGGGGCGGCGCTGTTCATGCTCGTCTCCAAGTACGGCTTCGACGACGTGCTGAGCGACCACGTGACCCTCGACCCGTCGCGGGTCGCCGCCCAGATCGTCTCCGGGATCGGCTTCATCGGCGGCGGGCTGATCTTCGTCCGCAGGGACGCCGTGAGCGGGCTGACGACCGCCGCGTCGATCTGGCTCACGGCGGCCGTCGGCTCGGCCGCCGGCGCCGGGCTGCCGATCCTGGCCGCCGTCACCACGCTGCTCTTCTTCGTCGCCGTGCCGGGCTACACCGCCCTGGTCCGGCACCTGCCGCGCTCCCGGTTCGCCCCGAGCGGGCTGGCGGTGGCCTACCGCGACGGCGAGGGCGTGCTGCGCAGGGTACTGGCCGAGTGCACGCAGCGCGGCTTCTCGGTCCACCACCTGACCTCGCACCGGCCGCAGCCCACCGAGGACGACGGCGACCGGGCGGCCACCGTGACCGTCACGCTGGAGGTGCAGGGGCGCGCTGCCGTGACCCAGCTGGCGGCCGCGCTCGCCGAGGTCGACGGCGTGCTGCGGGTCGACGCCGAGGACGTCAACATCAGCCGCGACTAGCTCGCGAAGACCAGTCGTCGCGGCGGTCGTGACGGGGGCCGCTCAGCCGACCGGACCCGCCGCGGCGACCTCGCCCTCGGACCGCAGGATGCAGAACTCGTTGCCCTCCGGGTCCGCCAGCACGACCCAGGCGGTCCCGGGACCGTGCTTGCCGCGCAGGTCGTCGACGACGCTCGCGCCGTGGGCGAGCAGCCGCTCGAGCTCCTGGTCGCGGGTGCCCTCGCGGGGCGCAGGTCGAAGTGGATCCGGTTCTTGCCGGCCTTGGTGTCGGGCACCTCGATGAAGAGGATCTGGTGCCCGGTCCCGAGGTCGCGGATCATGCACTCCTCGTGGCCGGGCAGGTTCGGGTCGCCGTCGAGGTCGGCGTAGCCGAGGACCGGCTTCCACCACTCGGAGAGCTCGTAGGCGTTGGCGCAGTCGACGGTCGTGTGCGAGATGAAGGAGGTCACCGGGCCACTGTGGCCAGCGCGGCGCCCACCCGGCGACCGGATTGTGCCGGTCAGCCCGCGGCCGCGTACGCCGTCGCGGCGGCGTAGACCGCGGCGACGTAGACGGCGGCGTGGTTGTAGGAGAAGACCGCGCCCTCCCAGCCCGACCCGGTCCGCAGGTCGTCGCCGGAGGCGCACAGGTAGCGGCCGGCGGCGTACGCCGCGTCGTCCAGGTCGTGGGGGTCCGCGGTGCCGTCCGCGTCGCCGTCGGCACCCCACCGCTCCCACGTGGAGGGCAGGAACTGCAGCGGCCCGACCGCGTGGTCCCAGGCGGGGTCACCGTGCCAGGCGGTCGCGGCCTGCGTGGCCGGGATCGCGGCGACGTCGGGGGCCCCGTCCAGCGCCGGACCGATGATCGGAGTCGAGGCGCGGCCGTCGTCGCCCAGCGCGCGGGCGCCCGTCCTGCCGTGGTCGGACTCCACGAGGCCGATGCCGGCAAGCGTGGTCCAGCCGAGCCCGCA
>JAOPYB010000089.1 GCA_025964835.1 Nocardioides sp.
TTCGCCGAGGCCGCGCTCCAGGTGCGCGGGCAGGCGGGCGAGCACCAGGTCGACGGCGTACGCCGAGCCCTGGGGCACGCGTACGGCGGCGGGTCGCAGTTCTTCTCGATGTGGGTCGTCGGGAGCGCGCGGCCGGCAAACTGAAATCACCGGCCGCGCGTTCGCCCGCCGCGAACACGCCCCACCGCGGGCCCGGGTGTCCCTAGTGTCGGGCCATGGGCGAGGTGATCAGGATCAGGTTCCCGTCGGGGCACGGCGTTCGAGCTCCCCACGTCGAGCCGCTGTGGCGCGAGGCCGTGGGACGCGAGCTGCGCCGGGAACGCCAGAGTGCGGACCGGACCCTCGCGGACGTGGCGGGAAGGGCCGGGGTCTCGCTGCAGTACCTCTCCGAGATCGAGCGCGGGCTCAAGGAGCCCAGCTCCGAGGTCCTCGGTGCGGTGGCCGGCGCCCTGGGCCTGCGGCTGGTGGACCTGACGCTGCGCGTCTCGCGCACCCTGCACGCGGCGCCGCGCCCGTCCGGGCCGCTGTGCCTCGCGGCGTAGCGCGTGTTCTAGCCGCCCTTCCTGCTGTCCAGCACGGCGTCCGCCAGGCCGTAGGCCACGGCCTCGTCGGCGGTCAGCACGAGGTCCCGGTCGGTGTCGGCCCGAAGCCGCTCGACGCTCTGGCCCGTGTGCCGGGACAGGATCTGCTCCATCTCCGCGCGCAGCCGGACGATCTCCTTGGCCTGGAGCGCCAGGTCGGGCAATGTTCCCTGGCCGCCCCCGGAGGGCTGGTGCAGGACCACCCGCGCATGCGGCAGCACGAGGCGTCGGCCCTCCGCCCCGCTGGCGAGCAGCACAGCCGCGGACGAGGCAGCCTGACCGACGCAGGTGGTGCCCACAGGCGAGCGGATGAACTGGATCGTGTCGTAGATCGCGAGCATCGCCGTGACCGAGCCGCCGGGCGAGTTCAGGTAGAGGTCGATCGGCGACTCGGGGCGGTCGGACTCCAGGTGCAGCAGCTGGGCGATGACGACGTTGGCGACACCGTCGTCGATCTCGGTGCCTACGTAGACGACCCGGTCCGTCAGCAACCGGCTGTACACGTCGACCGCCCGCTCCCCGCGCACGGTCCTCTCGACGACGCTCGGGATCGTGTACTGACTCATCGCAGGCCCATTCCGGCGCCAGCGCGGGCCGGAGCCACGGCGCTCACGTCGGCGAGGAGCGCGTCCACGAACCCGTAGGCGCGGGCCTCCTCGGCGGTGAACCATCGGTCGCGCAGCGAGTCGGCCTCGATCCTCTCCAGCGGCTGGCCGGTGTGCTCGGCGATGAGGGCGAGCATCACGTTCTTGGTGTGCTCGAGGTTCTCGGCCTGGATCTCGATGTCGATGGCGCTGCCGCCGATGCCCGCCGAGCCCTGGTGCATCAGCACCCGGGAGTGCGGCAGTGCGTAGCGCTTGCCGGGGGTCCCGGCCGACAGCAGGAACTGGCCCATGCTCGCGGCCAGCCCCATGGCCAAGGTGCTGACGTCGTTGGGGATCAGGCGCATGGTGTCGTAGATCGCCAGACCGGCCGAGACCGACCCTCCCGGCGAGTTGATGTAGAGGCTGATGTCGCGATGCGGGTCCTCGGCCGACAGCAGCAGGAGCTCGGCGCAGAGCCGGTTCGCGATGGCGTCGTCGACCTCCTGGCCGAGCACGATGATCCGCTGGTGGAGCAGCCGGGTCGTCAGCTGGTCGTCGAGGGAGCCGGAGAGCGGGTGCGGCGCGTTCTGGTTCGTCGTCAGGGTCATGTGGCGAGCCTGCCGGCCTGACGCCGTACCTCCCAGCGTTTCCGCTGGTGGCAGATCTGCCCGGGGCAGACCGTAGGCTCGCCCGCATGATCGAGCTCCGCACCCCCGCCCAGGTCGAGCAGATGCGGCCGGCCGGCCGGTTCGTCGCCGACGTCCTGACCGCCCTGGTCGCGAAGGCCGACGTCGGCGTCAACCTGCTCGAGCTGGATGCCCTGGCGCACGCAATGATCCGGGAGCGCGGCGCCGAGTCCTGCTACCTCGACTACCACCCGTCGTTCGGCGCCTCGCCGTTCGGCAAGGTGCTGTGCACGTCGGTCAACGACGCCGTGCTGCACGGGTTGCCCCGCGACTACGTGCTGCGTGACGGCGACCTGCTGAGCGTCGACTTCGCCGCGAGCGTGGACGGATGGGTCTCGGACTCGGCCGTGAGCCTGGTGGTGGGCACCCCGCGGGAGGAGGACCTCCGGCTGATCGAGGTGACCGACCGGGCACTGGACGCCGCGATCGCGGCCGCCGTGCCCGGCAACAAGCTCGGCGACATCTCGTTCGCCATCGGCGAGGTCGCCCGGGCCGCGGGGCTCACGATCAACCTGCAGTTCGGCGGCCACGGCGTGGGCCGCACGATGCACGGCGACCCCCACGTCCCCAACGACGGCCGGCCGCACCGCGGCTTCCCGCTGCGCGAGGGCCTGGTGATCGCGATCGAGCCGTGGTTCCTGCACACGACCAACGAGATCTACACCGACGCGGACGGGTGGACGCTGCGCAGCGCCGATGGTTCACGCGGCGCGCACATGGAGCACACGGTGGCCATCACGGCGGACGGCCCGCTCGTGCTCACCGCGCGTACTTGACCTGCAGGTCCTTGATGCCGTTGATCCAGCCGTGCCGCAGCCGCTTGGGCTCGGCCAGCTTGGTGATGTCCGGGGCGTGGTCGGCGAGCGCCTCGAAGATCAGGCGCACCTCCTGGCGGGCCAGGTTGGCGCCGATGCAGTAGTGCGCGCCGTGGCCGCCGAAGGCGACGTGCGGGTTGGGCGAGCGGGTGATGTCGAAGCGGTGGGGGTCCTCGAACACGTCGTCGTCGTAGTTGGCGCTGCCGTAGAACAGGCCGACGCGCTCGCCCTTCTTGACCAGCACGTCGCCGACCTCGATGTCGCGCAGCGCGGTGCGCTGGAAGACGTTGACGGGCGTCGCCCAGCGGATCACCTCGTCGACCATCGTCTCGGGCCGCTCCTTCTTCCACAGCTCCCACTGGTCGGGGTTGTCGAGGAAGGCGTTCATGCCGTGGGTGATCGCGTTGCGCGTGGTCTCGTTGCCCGCGACGGTCAGGATGATGACGAAGTAGCCGAACTCGTCGTCGTTGAGGCCGCGGCCGTCCTTGTCGGCGTGCACTAGCTTGGTCACCAGGTCGTCGCGCGGGTTCTCCTTGCGGTCGGCCGCCATCATCATCGCGTAGCCGAGGATCTCGGCCGCCGCGACGTCCGGCTCGCCGGCGTAGTCCGGGTCCTCGTTGGCGAGCATCTGGTTGGACCAGTCGAAGAGCTTGCGGCGGTCCTCCTGGGGCACGCCGAGCAGGTCGGCGATCGCCTGGAGCGGCAGCTCGGAGGCGACCTCCTCGACGAAGTTGCCGGAGCCGCGCTTCACGGCCTCCTTGACGATGTCGACCGCACGCTGCTGCATGATCTCGTCGAGCTGGCCGATCGCCCGGGGCGTGAAGCCGCGGGAGATGATCTGGCGGGTGGAGGTGTGCTCGGGTGGGTCCTGGTTGATCAGCATCACCCGCTGCATCTCGACCATCTCGCGCAGCATCCCCTCCTGGAAGCGGATGATCGCGCCGTTCTCCGAGGCGGAGAAGTCCTTGCTGTTCTTGGACACGGCGGCCACGTCGACGTGCTTCGAGACCGCGTAGTAGCCGGTGCCGCCCAGCATGCCGTCGCGCGAGGACTGGGGCTGCTCGATCCAGAACACCGGCGCCTTCTGGCGGAGCGCCAGGAACTGCTCGTGCGGGATCGCGGCCCAGTTGACGTCCGGGTCCGTGAAGTCGAAGCCCTCGGGGACGATGTCGGTGGCGGTCACTGGTTCTCCCTCTCGATGCGGCCGTGCAGGCGAACTGGAACGTGTTCTAGTGAGGATCGTTACATACTCACGGAATGCAGGGAAGGGCCTGCCGGGGTTCGGCACCCCAGTTTCACTCGCGGCGCTTGTCGATAATAAGAACGTGTTCTAGTTTTGTAACCATGGGCACCCCGGTGATCGTCGACGTCGTCCGCACTCCCCTCGGCAAGCGCCGCGGCTGGCTGGCCGGCGTGCACCCCGCCGTACTCCTCGGCTTCGCGCAGGCGGAGGTGCTCCGGCGGGCCGGGATCGACCCGAACGACGTCGAACAGGTCGTCGGGGGCTGCGTCACGCAGGCCGGCGAGCAGTCCAACGACATGGTGCGGCGGGCCTGGCTGCACGCGGGCCTCCCGAGGCACACGGGCGGTACGGCGATCGACGCGCAGTGCGGGTCCGGCCAGCAGTCGGCGCACCTCGTGCACGACATGGTGGCGGCCGGGACCATCGACGTCGGCGTCGCGTGCGGCGTCGAGTCGATGTCGCGGATCCCGCTCGGCGGCAACGTCCCGAAGGGGCTCGGCGACCCGCGGCCCGACGACTGGGACATCGACCTGCCCAACCAGTTCGAGGCCGCCGACCGGATCGCCCGCAACCGGGGGCTGTCCCGTGCGGACCTGGAGGCCTTCGGCCTCGCGTCCCAGCAGAAGGCCAGGGTCGCCGTCGACGAGGGCCGCTTCAAGCGCGAGATCGCGCCGATCACCGCGCCGGTGCTCGACGCCGAGGGAGCACCCACCGGCGAGGTCCGCGTCGTCGACGCCGACCAGGGGCTCCGCGACACGACCCTCGAGGGGCTCGCCTCGCTCAAGCCGGTCCTGGACGACGGCCTGCACACCGCCGGCACGTCCTCGCAGATCTCCGACGGTGCCTCGGCCGTCCTGATCATGGACGAGGACAAGGCCCGTTCGCTCGGCCTGACCCCGCGGGCCCGGATCGTCACCCACTGCCTGGTCGGCTCCGACCCGTACTACCACCTCGACGGACCCATCGACGCGACCAACCGGCTGCTGAGGCGCACCGGGATGGCGATCTCCGACTTCGACCTGTTCGAGGTCAACGAGGCCTTCGC
This sequence comes from Nocardioides sp., assembly GCA_025964835.1. GTDB lineage: Bacteria > Actinomycetota > Actinomycetes > Propionibacteriales > Nocardioidaceae > Nocardioides. The sequence continues at coordinate 4,955 of JAOPYB010000089.1, forward strand.
GTCGGTCGTGCTGTCCTGGGCCCAGGTGCACCGCGTCGACCTGGACCGGGTCAACGTCAACGGCGGCGCCATCGCGCTGGGCCACCCCGTCGGCTCGACCGGCACCCGCCTCATCGCGACGGCCCTCAACGAGCTCGAGCGCCGCGACGCCAGCACCGCGCTCATCTCCATGTGCGCCGGCGGCGCCATGGCCACCGGCACGGTCCTCGAGCGGATCTGAGCGG
>JAOPYB010000092.1 GCA_025964835.1 Nocardioides sp.
CCGTTGTAGGCGGCCGCCAGGTAGAGGATGTTCTCGACGAAGGCGAACCCGATCCCGACCATGCCGGCGTAGACGATGCCGTCGAGGACGCCGTCGAGCTCGGCGCGGCGCCACCACAGCAGCAGCATGAGAAAGAGGCCCTTGCTGAGCTCCTCGCTGACCGGTGCGACGATCTCGAGGCTCTGGGTGTCGGTGAAGCCGACCACGAAGCCACCGACGCCCTGGATGAGCAGCGCCGCGGCGGTGGCGACGAAGCCGCCCCACAGCAGGCCCATCGCGAGCAGCCGGCGCGGCTCGGGCTCGTAGCGGTCCAGCCAGAGGTAGCAGCCGACCAGCGGGCCGACCGGGAGCGCGGCGAGCGCGGTCGCCAGGACGAGTGATCCGGGGGCGCCCGAAAAGGCGATCACGAGCAGGATCGGGAGCGCACCGAGACAGGTCAACACGGTCACCACGACCGTGAAGGCGACGCTGTCGCGGCGGGTTCCGGGCATGGGGGGAAGCCTATCTGGAGTGGGTTCGCGACCCGGCTTCCGGCGTACAGTGGCGGCGTGAGCGAGCAGACGACTCCCGAGACCGCGGTCCCCCTCCAGCAGGACCCGAAGACCGAGTCCCACGACCCGAAGGTCCCCGACGCCTGGAAGGCGTTCATGCGGACCGGGTGGGGCGATCGCGAGCTGGACCTCCCCGCGCACCCGGTCGCGGCCCACGCCGCGCGCCGCCGGGCGAAGCTGGCCGAGACCTTCCCCGGCGAGCGCCTGGTGCTGCCCGCCGGTGGCTACAAGGTCCGGTCCTACGACACCGACTACCGCTTCCGCTCGGACACCGCGCACACCTACTTCTCCGGCAACCAGACCAGCGACGCCGTGCTCGTGATCGAGGCGGGCGAGTCGGTGCTGTACGCACGGCCGCGCTCCTCCCGCGAGACCGACGAGTTCTTCCGCGACCGGCAGTACGGCGAGCTCTGGGCCGGCCGACGCCCCTCGCTGCACGAGATGTCCAGCTCGCTGGGTCTGCCGGTGCGCCACATCGACGACCTGCCCGGCGCGCTGACCGGCTCCGGCAAGACCCGCGTGCATCGCGGGCTGTCCGCGACCGTCGACGGCCTGGTCGCCGCCGACCAGTCCCACGACGACGAGCTCGCCCGGGTGCTGTCCGAGATGCGGCTCATCAAGGACGACTGGGAGGTCGGCGAGCTCCAGCAGGCCTGCGACATCACCGCCCTCGGCTTCGAGGACTCCGTGCGTGACTGGGACGACGTCCTGACGTACGGCGAGCGCTGGATCGAGGGCACGTTCTTCCGGCGGGCCAGGGCGATGGGCAACGACATCGGCTACGACTCCATCGTCGGCGGCGGCAAGCACGCCACGACGCTGCACTGGATCGAGAACTCCGGACCGATCACCCCCGGTGAGCTGGTGCTTCTCGACATGGGCGTGGAGGGGCACAACCTCTACACCGCCGACGTCACCCGCACGCTGCCGGTCGACGGCCGGTTCACCGACACCCAGCGCCACCTCTACGACCTCGTCCACGACGCCCAGCAGGCCGGCATCGACGCCGTGTGCCCCGGCGTACGCTTCGCGGCCGTGCACGAGGCGTCGATGACCGTGCTGGCCCACGGTCTCGACCGGCTGGGGCTGCTGCCGGTCTCGGTCGACGAGGCCCTGTCGCCGGACAGCAAGGTCTACTCCCGGTGGACGCTGCACGGCACCAGCCACATGCTCGGCATGGACGTCCACGACTGCGGCCAGGCCTCGGTCGAGGCCTACCCGCAGGGGGACCTGGCCGAGGGCATGGTGCTGACGGTCGAGCCGGGGCTGTACTTCCAGGAGGACGACCTGCTCGTCCCCGAGGAGCTGCGCGGCATCGGCATCCGGATCGAGGACGACGTCCTCGTGACTGCCGACGGCTCGCGGAACCTCTCCGCCTCGCTCCCCCGGACGTCGTCCGACGTCGAGGCCTGGATGGGCGCCCAGCAGGCCTGACGTCGTACCCCTAGGGTCGAGCCCATGCACGAGGCGATCCTGTGGTGTGGCTTCCTGGGGGCCTGGCTGCTCGTCGCCGGCCCGCTCTACCAGGCGGTCCTGGAGCTGGAGGCCGAGGAGCTCCAGGTCGACCGCATCCGTGCGCTCGGCGAGACGGTGCCCGCGCCGCCAGAGATCTCGGCCGGGTGGTGGCTGGTCCCACCGGTCCGGTGGTTGCTGGTGCGCCGTCGCCGCGAGCGCCACCAGCAAGAGATCCTGAACCAGATGTCGGACGACGACTTCGACGCGATGACCGGCTTCGTGAACAAGGCGGTCGGCTGGCTGCTCGTGGGCGCGGGCGGCTTCCTGATCGCCACCAAGGAGACCTGGGAGCTCGTCGTGGGACTCGCGTGGGCCCACGTGGCGTTCTGGCTCTTGATGGTGCTGATGTTCGCGCTCAGCATCGGTCACATCGCGGCCCGGTCCGCGCACACCCGGCGGGCCGCCGACGCCCGCAGCGCTGAGCGCGCCACCGACCCGCACTGACCTGACGACCCGGGCCGTTCCCCGGATCACAGGGAGGTGGTGGCCGAGTACCAGGTCGCCCCCCGGGTACGAGCGGCCGTGACCAACGATCCGACCGACCACTTCGTCCGCGTCCGGGGCGCCAGCGAGCACAACCTGCGCAACGTCGACGTCGACATCCCGCGCGACGCCATGGTCGCCTTCACCGGGGTGTCCGGCTCGGGCAAGTCCTCGCTCGCCTTCGGGACGCTGTACGCGGAGGCGCAGCGCCGCTACTTCGAGTCGGTCGCGCCGTACGCCCGCCGACTGCTGCAGCAGGTCGGCGCGCCGCACGTGCAGGAGATCACCGGGCTTCCGCCCGCCGTCGCGCTGCAGCAGCGTCGTGGGTCGGCCAGCTCGCGGTCGACGGTCGGCACGATCACGACCCTGTCCAACCTGCTGCGGATGCTCTACTCGCGGGCCGGGACGTACCCGCAGGGTGCCGACCACCTGGCCGCGGAGGCGTTCTCGCCCAACACGGCCGCCGGTGCCTGCCCGCGCTGCCACGGCCTGGGCGTCGTGCACGACGTCACCGAGGAGCTGCTCGTCCCGGACCCGTCGCTGAGCATCCGGGACGGGGCGATCGCCGCCTGGCCGGGCGCCTGGCAGGGCGCCAACCTGCGCAGCATCGTGAGCGGGCTGGGGATCGACGTCGACAAGCCGTGGAGCCGGCTGCGCAGGAAGGACCGCGACTGGCTGCTCTACACCGACGAGCAGCCGTCGGTGCTGATCAAGCCCGAGCGGGACCGGATCGACCACGGCTACTACGGCAAGTTCTGGAGCGCGCGCAAGCACGTCATGCACGTGCTGTCGGACTCCACGAGCGAGCGGATGCGCGAACGCGCACTCCGCTTCGTGCGCGACGCACCCTGCCCCGAGTGCCACGGCAGCGGGCTGCGGCCCGAGGCCCTCGCGGTGCGGGTGGCGGGCCGCTCGATCGCCGAGCTGAACGCGCTCTCCTTCACCGAGCTGGTCTCGGTCCTGCGGCCCACCGCCGAGCTGCCCGAGGAGACCAACGAGGTCGCGGTCCGGATCTGCACCGACCTGGTCGCGCGCGTCGAGGTGCTGCTCGACCTCGGTCTCGGCTATCTCAGCCTCGGCCGCAGCTCGACCACGCTGTCGCCCGGCGAGGCCCAGCGACTGCGGATCGCCACCCAGCTCCGGTCCGGGCTCTTCGGCGTCGTCTACGTGCTCGACGAG
>JAOPYB010000104.1 GCA_025964835.1 Nocardioides sp.
CGGACCACGCGCAGACCGCGCTTGGCGTGCTTGACGACCACCTTGGCGCGGGCCGCGTGGGTCAGCGGCTGGCCGTCCTCGCCGAAGCCGCCGTCCACGATGTCGGGACCGGCACCGGGCACGTCGACGCCGTCCTCGGTCACGACCGGGCGGGGCAGGCCCAGCAGGGTGCGGACCAGGTCCTCGTGGTCGGGCACCTCGGTCACCACGACGTCGGCCTGCCGGAGCAGGTCGACGGCACGGACCGTGAGGAGACCGGGGTCGCCCGGGCCGCTGCCGACGAACGACACCCAGCCCCTGCTGGTGCCCGTCGTCGCCCCGGTGCCGTTCTGGGTGCCGTTCTGGGTGATGGTGTTGCCTCGCGTCATGCGTTCTGCCTCTTGTCTGGTTGCTGCGGTAGTGCCAACCGTGCTGCCCCGTCGGCGAGCATCTCGTTCGCCAATCGGGTCCCGACGCCCACGGCGTCGGCGGGCTCCCCGGTCGCGGACTTCCGCACCGAGAGCGCTCCGTCGGGTGACAGGGCCACGGCCCTGACCCACATCTCGTCCCCGTCGTCACCCTCGACCACCTCGGCGAGGGCTCCGATCGGTGCCGAGCAGCCACCCTCCAGGGTGGCCAGCACGGCGCGCTCGGCGTCGACGGCCGCGCGGGAGTGCGCGTCCTCGAGCCGGGCTAGGTCGGCGACGAGCTCCACGTCGTCGGACCGGCACTCGATCCCCAGGGCACCCTGCCCGGGGGCCGGAAGCATCTGGAGCGGGTCGAGCACCTCGGTCGCCTCGTCGAGGCGACCGATCCGGGCAAGACCGGCACGGGCCAGCACGACGGCGTCGTACTCCCCCGTGCGGACCTTGCCGATCCTGGAGTCAACGTTCCCGCGAATTGCCGAGATCTCCAAACCGAGGCCGAGGGCCTGCAGCTGGGCCTCGCGCCGCGGTGAGCCGGTGCCGACCCGGCTGCCGACGGGGAGCTCCCCGAGCGTCAGGCCGTCGCGGGCGACGACCGCGTCGCGCGGGTCCTCGCGGGTGGGCACCGCGGCGAGCGCGATCCCCGCCTGGGGGTACGTCGGAAGGTCCTTGAGGGAGTGCACGGCCACGTCGACGTCACCGCGGAGCAGCGCGTCGCGCAGGGCTCCCACGAAGACGCCCGTGCCGCCGAGGGTGGCCAGCGGTGTGCCGGCGGTCTGGGAGAGGTCGCCCTCGGTGGTGACCTCGACGAGCTCGGCCTCGCGGCCCAGGATCGTGCGGATCAGGTCGGCGACGGTGCCGGCCTGGGTGGTGGCCAGCAGCGAGCGCCGGGTGCCGACGCGGATGGTGTCCCTCACGCGAGGTCCTCCGGTCGGGAGGAGAGGCCCTCGGGCCTGGTGACGGCGTCGACCGCCTCCGGGTCGAGCGCGAACAGCTCGGCCAGGGCGGCGGCGTAGGACACGGCACCGGTCTCGTTGGCGAGCTCCTTGACCCGGACGGTCGGCTGGTGGAGCAGCTTGTCGGCGACCCGGCGGACGGTGTGCAGCACCTCGGCCCGGGCGGCCTCGTCGAGGTCGGGCAGGCGGCCCACCAGGCGCTCCATCTCCGCGTCCACGACCGAGGTGGCCATCGAGCGGAGCGCGACGACGGTGGGCGTGACACTGGCCTGGCGGCGGGCCGCGAGGAACGCCGCCACCTCCTGGGTGACGATCCGCCGGACCTCCTCGACCTCGCGTCCGGCGTCCGAGCCGTGCAGGTCGGCGGCCAGGTCGGCGAGGTTGATCAGCGTGATGCCGGGCAGCACCGTGACGGCGGGGTCGACGTCGTGGGGCAGGGCGAGGTCGATGATCGACAGCGGCCGGTCGTCGGTGCGCGCGGCCAGCACCATCTCGAGGGTGACGAGCACCCCGGCGGCCCCGGCGCACGCGATGACGACGTCGGCCGCGCCCAGCTCGGTGGGCAGGTCGGTCAGCGGTGCGGAGCGGGCGCCGTACTCGTCGGCGAGGCGGGCCGCGCGGTCGGCGCTGCGGTTCACCACGGTGACCTCGGTGGCGCCCATCCGGGTGACGGTGGCGGTGGCCAGGCCGGCCATCGAGCCCGCGCCGACGACGAGGACGCGCTTGCCGACCAGGTTGCCGACTGCGGCGTCGGACCGCTCGAGGGCGGCGGTGACCAGGGACGGCGCGGCGCTGTCGATGTCGGTCTCGGCACGCGAGCGCTTGCCGACCCGCAGGGCCTGCTGGAACAGCACGTTGAGGGCGGAGCCGACGGTGCCGAGCTCCTGGCCGAGCCGCAGCGCCTCACGCGTCTGGCCGAGGATCTGGCCCTCGCCGACGGCCATCGAGTCGAGCCCCGCCGCGACCTGGAAGAGGTGGGAGACGGCGCCGTCGTCGTAGTGGACGTAGAGGTGCGGCAGCATCGCCTCGGTGCTCTCGCCGGCCCGCTCGACCAGCAGCCGCGAGACGTCCTCGACGCTGCCGTGGAACCGGTCCACGTCGGCGTAGATCTCGAGCCGGTTGCACGTCGCGATGACGGTCGCCTCGGTGACGTGCTCGCAGGCGGCCGCGTCGTGGATCAGCTTGTGGACGCCGTCGACGTCGAGGGCGACCCGCTCGAGCAGGGCCACCGGGGCGGAGTTGTGGGAGATGCCCACGACGAGAACGCTCATGCCGTGGCTCCGTGGGTCTTGCGCTGCTCGTGGTAGGCGAGGATCTGCAGCTCGATGGAGAGGTCGACCTTGCGGACGTCGACGCCCTCGGGCACCGAGAGCACCGCGGGCGCGAAGTTGAGGATGCTGCTGATCCCCGAGGCGACCATCCGGTTGGCGACGTCCTGGGCGGCCAGCGCGGGGGTGGCGATCACGCCGATCGCGACCCCGTGCTCCTTGACGATCTGCTCGAGGTCGTCGAAGGGGCGTACGTCGACACCCGCGACGACCTCCTCGTGGCGGTTCGGGTCGGCGTCGAGCAGCGCGACGACGCGGAAGCCGCGGCTGCGGAAGCCGGAGTAGTTCGCGAGGGCGTGGCCCAGGTTTCCGATGCCGACGATGACGACCGGCCAGTCCTGGGTGACCCCGATCTCACGGGCGATCTGGTAGCGCAGGTAGTCGACGTCGTAGCCGACACCACGGGTGCCGTAGCTGCCGAGGTAGGAGAGGTCCTTGCGGAGCTTGGCGCTGTTGACGCCGGCCGCGGAGGCCAGCTCCTCGCTCGAGCAGGTGATGGTGCCGGCCTCGCAGAGCGTGGTGAGGGCCCGGAGGTACACGGGCAGCCGCGCGACGGTGGCCTCGGGAATGTCCCGGGTGCTCTCCGTGGAGGTGCGTGCGGTCAATGCTCTCGTCTCCATGCCATGGATGAGCCGCAGGATCCTGGCTGACGGGGCTGCTGGCTGCCCTGTCCCAACGCGTGCGGCTCGATCACTGTAGGAGTTTGTGAACGGGAGAACAAACCGAGAGCACGCGCCCGTCCGGACCGCCCGGCAGGCGGACTAGCACATGTGAGATGACCCACGCTCTCCGGGGGGTTCTCAGGCGCGCAGCGCAGCCCGCAACCGGGCCTCGTCGACGCGCCAGAAGTCGTGCTGGCGGCCGTCGACGAAGGTCACCGGTATCTCCTCACCGAAGCGTGCGGGCAGGGTGTCGTCGTCGTCGATGGACACCTCGGCGTACGCCTCGCCCAGCTCCGCGCAGACCCGCTCGATCACGGCGCGCGCGTCGTCGCACAGGTGGCAGCCGGGACGTGAGTAGAGCGTGACCCGGGGCTGGGTCATCGTGCGGGGTCCCCGCTCGACGGGGCGGTCATTCGAGGAGCCCGAGCGCGCGACGTCGCTCCAGGCCACGCAGCCGGCCCTTCTGGACCTTGCCGGTGACCGTCAGCGGCAGCTCGGCCACGATCTCCACCCTGGTCGGCCGCTTGAACCGCGCGAGCCGCTGCTCGCAGTGGGCGTGCACGGCGTCCGCGGTGGCCGCTGCGTGCGTGCCGGGCGCGACGACGTAGGCGACGACCGCCTCGCCCGTCGAGGTGTCCTCGACGCCGATCACGGCGGCCTCGGTGACCCCCGGGACCTCCCGGATGACCTCCTCGACCTCGACCGGGTAGACGTTGAAGCCCGAGACGATCACGAGCTCCTTGAGCCGGTCTACGAGGAAGAGATCCCCCGAGGCGTCGAGGAAGCCGACGTCGCCGGTCGGCCACCAGCCCTCCTCGTCGGGACCGCCCGTGCCGTCGGGCCAGTAGCCGCTGAACAGGTTGTCGCCCGCGATCTGGATCTCGCCCGGGTCCTCCCCCTCGGGCGGCCGGCCGGCCTCGTCGACGAGCCGGATGCCGATCCCCGGCAGCGCCGCCCCGACCGAGCCCGTCTGCAGCACCTCACTGCACAGGGTGCTCGTGACGACCGGGGACGCCTCGGTCAGGCCGTAGCCCTGGTGGACCGGGATGCCGGTGCGAGCGGTGAAGTCGTCGATGAGCTCGGCCGAGAGGGGTGCCGAGCCGGACAGCACCAGGCGCACCGGGCCCAGCCGCTCCGCGAGGTGTTCCTCCGCCTGCCAGTAGGCGAAGACCGGCGGGGCCACCGGCACCACGCTGCACGCCTCGTCCTCGATCAGGTCGAGGGTCCCCTGCGGGTCGAAGCGGTCGACGAGCACGAGCTTGGCCCGGTGCCTGAGCACGCCGCCGAGCACGGCGTTCAGGCCGTAGACGTGGAAGAGCGGGAGGACGCCGAGCACGACGTCGTCGCCGTGGATCATCTTCGGCTCGACCCGGGCGACCTGGTCGATGTTGGCCAGCAGCGCCCGGTGGGTGAGCATCGCCGCGCGGGGGCGACCCGACGTACCGCTGGTGTAGAGGAGGCAGGCGAGCTTCTCGGGGTCCTGGAGCGGCGGGACGTGGCGGGCCGCGTCGGCACGCAGGTGGTCGTAGGACCGCTCGCCGGGCAGCAGGGTCCCGCCGATCACCACCAGGCGCGGCTGCACCGCCCGGGCCACGAGGTCTGCGTCGATCTCGTCGGTCTCACCGTCCAGGGCACGGGCCACCAGGGCCACGGCCGCACGCGCCGTGGTGACGGTCTCCACGTCCGCGACGACCATCCTCGACCCGGAGTCGGCGATCATCCGGGCCAGCTCACCGGACGTGGCCCGGGGGTTCACCGGGACGGCGACCACCTGGGCACGGAGCACGCCGAGGTAGGTCGTGACGAACTCGATGCGGTTGGCCACGGCGATCAGCACCCGGTGACCGGCCAGCACGCCGACCGCGTTGAGCCCGGTCGCGACGCGACCCACCTCGTCGTCGAGCTCGGCCCAGGTCAGGCTGCGTCCGCCGGACTCCACCAGGGCGAGCCGACCGGGGCTCTCGGCAGCCGCGTCGGCCACGAGATCGGCGACGTCGGTGACCGCTGGGCGGTTCGCAGGCATGGGGGCGATCCTTCCACACGTGCGCGGACGCCGCCGGGGGTCGATCGAGGGCTACGCTGCCCGGGTGACGCCGCCCGACAAGAGCCGCAGGCCGCCGAACCTGCGGCTTCGCTCCACGCTGGCGGGCGAGGCCGCGGCTGCGGCTGCGGAGGTGGAGACCGCGCTCGACCACCCGGCGGACCCGACGTCGGCCGCGTTCTTCGACGTGGACAACACCGTCATGCAGGGCGCGAGCATCTTCCACCTCGCCAGGGGACTGCACCGGCGCCACTTCTTCACCACCCGCGAGATCCTGGGCGCGGCCTGGAAGCAGGCCTACTTCCGGATCGTCGGCGTGGAGGATCCCGAGCACGTGGCCGACGCCCGCAACTCCGCGCTGAGCTTCATCGCGGGACACACGGTCGCCGAGCTCGAGGAGCTCGGCGAGGAGATCTTCGATGAGGCGATGGCGCACCGGATCTGGCCCGGCACCCGGGCCCTGGCGCAGCTCCACCTCGACCAGGGGCAGCGGGTCTGGCTGGTCACGGCGGCACCGATCGAGATCGCGCAGATCATCGCGCGCCGACTCGGGTTGACCGGGGCGATGGGCACCGTCTCCGAGCACGTCGACGGCGTCTACACCGGTCGGCTGGTGGGTGACCTGCTGCACGGTCCCGCCAAGGGAGAGGCGATCAAGGCCCTCGCCGCCCGCGAGAACCTCGACCTGGCGACCTGCTCGGCGTACTCCGACTCCTACAACGACCTGCCGATGCTGAGCCTGGTCGGTGACCCGATCGCCATCAACCCGGACCCGAAGCTGCGCGCCCACGCCCGCGAGATGGGCTGGCGCATCCGCGACTACCGCACCGGGCGCAAGGCGGCCCGGCTGGGGCTGGTGGCCGGAGCCGTCGCGGGAGCCGCCACCGGCACGGTCGCCGCCGGCGTGGCGCTCCGCGGCCGGCGGCGCTGACCTCTCGGCGCCAACGGCCGGGCGTCGTTCTTTACCGATGTGGCCCGGGTCACGTCCTCGCGGCGAACTGTTCCCAATGCCGTAACGCGGCGTTACCCTCGTGGGGGCTTCGGGGGAAGCTGACCGGGAGGGTCTTCATCAACATGTCGTGGGACCGGTTCGACTCTGCGCGGGGTCTCGACGCCCTGCGAGTCGTGGTCGCCCAGC
>JAOPYB010000129.1 GCA_025964835.1 Nocardioides sp.
CCTCGCAGACCTCGAGCGAGAACGGCAGCTCGGTCGACGTGAAGATCTCCGGGGAGTACTCGTAGCCGATCACGGTCATGTCCAGGTGGTTCTCACCGTGCTTCATGACCAGCTCGGTGCCGCGGGTGGCGATGTCCTTGATCTCGTCCCGGCCGGCGTGGAACACCACGCGGCGAAACAGCGGCGCCAGCGCGTTGTAGAGGTGGATGTTGGCCCGGGGCACGCCGACCAGCGACTGCACGCTGCGCTCGATGAGGTCCTCGCGCGCCTGGGTCAGGACCGAGATCGTGACGTCGTCGGGGATCCGGTCCTGCTCGATGAGCTGACGGACGAACGCGAAGTCGGTCTCGCTCGCCGACGGGAAGCCGACCTCGATCTCCTTGTAGCCCATCCGGACCAGGAGGTCGAACATCTTCATCTTGCGGGCCGGCGTCATCGGGTCGATGAGCGCCTGGTTGCCGTCGCGCAGGTCGGTGGAGAGCCACCGCGGCGCCTGGGTGATGGTCGCGCTCGGCCAGGTGCGGTCGGGCAGGTCGATCGGGGGGAACGGGCGGTAGCGCTGGTGCGGCATGCCGCCGGTCTTCTGGGAGTTCATGAGGTCCTCGCTGGCTGATCGGGTGCGGGCGGTGAGGCCGGTTGCGCAGCAGCACTCCGCAGCGAGGGGTCCGGCGGTCAGACCTCGCTGCGGCAGCGAAGGAGAAGAGGCTGGCGCATCATGATGCGTCGACTCTAACGCACCGGCTTAGGGTGGCGCGGTGGAGATCTCACGAGTCGATCCGGGCGACGTCGACCTCGAGCTCGCGGAGCGGATGGTCGCGGTGGACGCCGCCTCCCACCGGCACGCGGGTCTCGAGGTGCCGGTGCAGTCCGGGCCGTCACGGATGTTCTCGCTGCAGCACGGCAACAACGGCCGGCCGGTCGCCGCGGTCTGGGTCGTGGGCCCGCCGGCGGAGCCGGTCGGCTGGGGCCTGGTCGAGCTGCCGTTCCTCGACAACCTCGACCTGGCCTCGCTGCGCGCGGTCATCGCGCCGGCGCACCGGCGCACCGGGCTCGGCAGGGCACTGCTCGGTCAGCAGACCGACTTCGCCCGCGACCACGGCCGCACCAAGCTCGTGACCGGCGCCTGGCGGGGCACCGACGGCATCGGGTTCCTCGACGCCTCGGGATTCAGCACGGCGGGCCAGCACCCGTACGCCGTACGCCGCCTCGACCTGCACCGGGACACCTCCCGGTGGGACCGGGCGTACGACGAGGCCGCGGCCGTGGCGAGCGACTACGAGCTGGTCCGGGTCGCCGGGCCGGCCGACGAGGCGATGGTCCCGGGCCTGGTCGCGCTGCACGAGGCGATCAACGACGCGCCCGCCGACGAGGGCATGGAGCCCGACGCGTGGGACGCCGACCGGGTCCGCGGCTACGACGCCTCGATGGTGCGGCGGCACCAGACGACGTACCGCATCCTGGCCCGGCACGTGCCGTCAGGTGCGTGGGCCGGGATGTCGCTGCTGTGCGTCGACGAGTTCGCCCCGACGGTCGCCTTCCAGGAGGACACGACGGTCGTGCGAGCCCACCGCGGCCACCGGCTCGGTCTGCTCATGAAGTGCGCCATGCTGCGCTGGCTCCGCGACGAGCGTCCCGAGGTGGCCGCGACCGACACATGGAACGCGACCGACAACCACCACATGATCGCCGTCAACGAGCGACTCGGCTGCCGGGTGATCGCGACGAACGTGGGCTACCGGCGCCAGGTCTGAGGGTTCAGCCGCCCGATCCGGGCGTGCGCGAGCGCGGCCCGGGCGGCGTTCATGCCCGGGGCACCGTGGACGCCCCCGCCCGGGTGCGCCGACGACGAGCCGAGGTAGAGGTTGCGGATGCCGGTCTCGGCCCGACCGGCGCCGGCGACGGGACGGAACACGAGCTCCTGGTGCAGCTGGGCCGTCCCGCCGTTGATCGCACCCCCGACGAGGTTGGCGTTGCGCGCCTCGAGCTCGCGCGGGCCGAGCACGCGGCGCGCGACGACGCGGGAGCCGAAGCCGGGTGCGAGCCGTTCGATCCGGGCCTGCATGCGGTCGGCGAACCGCTCGCAGTCGTCGCGGTCCCAGACGCCGCGGACGCCGCCGTCCCCCGCGTCGGTCCGGGTGTCCTGCGGCACGTGGGTGTAGGCCCAGAGCGACTCGGTGCCGGCCGGCGACCGGGTCGCGTCGGTGGTGGTCATCTGGCCGGCCAGCAGGAACGGCTCGGCGGGGACCGCCCGGGCGGCGACCTGCGAGAAGGCCTCGGACATCTGCTCGACGGAGTCGGCGAGGTGGAACGTGCCGGGTGCGTACGCCGGCTCGCCCGCCCACGGGACCGGGCCGTCCAGCGCCCAGTCGACCTTGACGGTCGACGGGTCGAGCTCGAAGGCCCGCATGCCGCGCACCACCCGGGCGGGGAGGTCCTCGGTGGCGACGAGGTCGCCGTACAGGCGCGGCGCGACGACGTCGGCGACAACCGCCCGCGCGGCCGCGACGTGCTCACCGTCGGCGGTGCGTACGCCGGTCGCCCGGCCACGGTCGACGTCGATGCCCACGACCTCCCTCGAGCACTCGATCTCGCCGCCCAGCGAGCGCAGCCGGCGCGCGAGCGCCTCGGTCAGCAGACCGGCGCCCCCGACGGGGACCGGGAAGCCGACCGTCTGGCCGAGCATCGACATCAGCAGGCCCATCAGGCCCGAGCCCGGTGCGTCGAGCGGGATGTCCGCGTGCCCGGCGCTGCCGGCGATGAGCAGCCGCGGCGCCTCGCCGCCGAAGCGCGTCCGGCCGAGCTCGCCGGCGGGGGTCAGCAGGGTCTTCACGAACGACAGGCCGCCCACGCTGCGCAGCTTCGTGAGGCCGGCGAGGCCGGCGCGCACGGGTGGGAACGGCGCGAGCAGTCCCCCGATGAGGGCGGAGCCGATCCGGTCCCACTCGGCGCAGAGCTCGAGCCAGGCGGCACCGTCACCCGCGTGCTGGGCGTCCAGCAGCCGAGCGGTCACGTCGCGGTCGCGGTGCAGGAGCGCCCAGTCGCCGTCGGGCAACGGGTGGCCGAGGACGGCGGGCGCGTGCGTCCAGACCAGGCCGTGGTCCTCGAGGTGCATGGCCGTGATGAACGGCGAGGCGGCGGCGAGCGGGTAGAACGCGCTGAAGGTGTCGTGCACGAAGTCCGGGTGCACGTCGCGCGCGCTCCGCACCGCTCCGCCGATGTCCGGCTGGGCCTCGAGGACGAGGACCGACCACCCCGCTTCGGCGAGGTGGTTGGCCGCCACCAGCCCGTTGGGGCCGGCGCCGACCACGACGGCGTCGTACGTGCGTCCGGTCACCGACCCATTCTCACGGACGCCGCTCGCAGACGTAGGCCAGCCGCCGCAGGGACTCGACGTTGCGCCACGACAGGAGCGGGTCCCGCGCGGCTTTCGGCAACAGCACGGCCGGGCCCTCGATGGCGTCCTCCTCCATCACGACCTCGGTCTCGCCGCCGGTCGGGCGCAGGTGCAGCGTCACCCCGGCCGCCCCCGTCGGCCAGGCGCGGGCCTTGAGCCTGAGCAGCGAGCCCGGGTTCACCTCGACGACCTCGGTGGTGTCGTCGATGAGCAGCGGCCAGGACCCGACCGAGTGGTGCAGCATCGCGCCCACCGCGGGCCACTCGCCGTCGACCTCGCGCATCCGGGAGGCGCCGACCACCCAGAGGGGGTAGAGCCAGCCGTCGGACAACACCTCCCAGACCTGTTCGGGGGTGGCGTGCATGATCCGTGTGTTGGTGCTCATGCCCCCACGTTCCCAACGGCGCCGGAAGTACGCCGGGCACCGCTTCGACGCGGCACACCTCACACCGCGTCGAGTTGGCGGATCCGCTGGAAGTTGCGGCCGCCCCGACGGAACGTCGCCGCGACCGCGGCCGGGGTCTCGTGCTCCGGCAGCGGCCGGCCCCACTCGCACGGACGGACGTGGACCAGGTCGGCGGCGCGGGCCTGGGGCGCGTCGTCGTAGCGCCACCGACCGGTGAGGACTCCCCGCCGGAACATCCCGTCCTCGTCCCGAGTCCACACGGTGGCGCCCTCGGGCACCGCCTGGAACCGCTCGAGGCGACGGGCCGTGCGGGCGTCGTACTCCTCCTCGGTGCGCGCCAACGCGTCGGTCGCGTCGCGCGGCGCTTCCGCGAGCCGGCCGCCGACACCGCAGAGCCCGAGCCCGAGCGCCCGTTCCATGGCCAGCGCCGGGTCGACGTCTGCCAGCCGCGACCTCATCGCTGCTCGGTAGGCGTCCACCCGGCCAAGTCTGCCCGGCCGATCAGGTTGCGGACAGGGATGGCGCGCGTGCCGAAGCCCGCGACGGGTACGGGCCGCACATGGACACGACGACCACCGACCGCAAGCCTCCCGAGGGCTCGGACCCCGACGCCGCCGAGGTCGAGTCCCCCACCGACCTGGACAGCCCCTCGCGCCGCTACGTCGTGCGCAAGACGATCCGCGA
>JAOPYB010000139.1 GCA_025964835.1 Nocardioides sp.
ACGTAGTCGGTCTTCTTCGACACCGACGACGAGGCCTTGCCACCGCGGGCGAGGATCGCCTCCTTGGCGCCGTCGCGGCTGAAGTCGTCGAGCGATCCGGTGACCACGAGGGTGAGGCCCTCGAGCGTGCGGGGCGTGGACTCGTCGCGCTCGTCGGCCATCGTCACGCCGGCGAGGACCCACTTGTCGACGATCTCGCGGTGCCAGTCGACGCCGAACCACTCGATCACGGCGTCGGCGATGGTCGGCCCGACGCCCTCGGCGGCGGCCAGCTGCGCCTCGGTCGCCGCGCGGATCGCGTCCATCGACCCGAACTCGGTCGCGAGCGCGCGGGCGGCGGTGGGCCCGACGTGCCGGATCGACAGGCCGACCAGGACCCGCCACAGCGGGACCTCCTTGGCCTGCGCCAGGTTGTCGAGCAGTCGCTGGCCGTTGGCCGACAGGACCGGCGAGTCCCCCTCGCCCTTCTTCGGCGCCCGGGTGAAGAGCGGCGCCCGGAGCAGCTTGGCCTCGTCGAGGTCGAAGACGTCGCCCTCGTTGTCGATCACCCGCGCCTCGAGCAGCGCCACCGCGGCCTCGTAGCCGAGGCCCTCGATGTCGAAGGCCCCGCGCCCGGCGACGTGGTAGACCCGCTCGCGCACCTGGGCCGGGCAGAACTGGTGGTTGGGGCAGCGGAGGTCCTTGTCGCCCTCCTTCTGCTGGGCGAGCGGGGTCTTGCAGGCGGGACACCTCGTGGGCATCCGCCACGGCCGGAGGCCCTTGGGTCGCAGCGCGAGCACCGGGCCGACGATCTCGGGGATCACGTCGCCCGCCTTGCGCAGCACCACGGTGTCCCCGGGGCGGACGTCCTTGCGCTTCACCTCGTGCGCGTTGTGCAGGGTCGCCATCTCGACGGTCGAGCCGGCCACCCGGGTGGGCTCCATGACGCCGTACGGCGTGACCCGGCCGGTGCGACCGGTGTTGACCTCGATGGCGAGGAGCCGGGCGTTGACCTCCTCGGGTGGGTACTTGAACGCGATCGCCCACCGCGGGGCCCGGCTGGTCGACCCGAGCCGGCGCTGGAGGGTCACGTCGTCGACCTTCACGACCACGCCGTCGATCTCGTAGGGGACCATCGTGTGGCGGTGCTCGCCGGCGTTCTCGACGAAGCCCTCGACCTCGCGCAGCGTCGCCAGCACCCTGACCTGGTCCGAGGTCGGCAGACCCCACGCGGCCAGCGCCTGGTAGGCGTGCGACTGGGCCTTCGGCTCGAAGCCCTGGCGCGCGCCGATGCCGTGGCAGACCATCCCCAGGGCGCGGGTGGCGGTGACCCGCGGGTCCTTCTGGCGCAGCGAGCCGGCGGCCGCGTTGCGCGGGTTGGCGAAGACCGGCTTGCCGGCGTCGGCCTGCTCCTCGTTGAGGCGCTGGAAGGCGAGCACCGGGAGGAACACCTCGCCGCGGACCTCGATCAGCCGTGGCACCGGGAACTCGTCGGTGCCGGTCAGCCGGTGCGGGACGGAGTCGATCGTCTTGACGTTGGGGGTGACGTCCTCGCCGGTGCGGCCGTCGCCGCGGGTCAGCGCCCGCACGAGGCGGCCGTCCTCGTAGAGCAGGTTGATCGCGAGCCCGTCGACCTTGAGCTCGCAGAGCAGCGCCGGGTCGACGACGCCGTCGCGGGTCAGCCGGGCGTACCAGGTCTCCAGCTCGTCGTAGGAGAACGCGTTGTCCAGGCTCTCCATCCGCTGGAGGTGGTCGACCGCCGTGAAGTCGGTCGAGACCGCTCCACCCACCTTCTGCGTCGGGGAGTCGGGGGTGCGCAGCTCCGGGACCTGCTCCTCGAGCTCCTCGAGCCGCCGCATCCGCTGGTCGAAGTCGGCGTCCGACAGGGTCGGGTCGTCGAGCACGTAGTAGCGCCAGCGGGCGTCCTCCACCTGCTCGGCGAGGATCCGGTGCTCGTTGCGCTTCTCCAGCCAGGGCTCGGAACCCGGCTCCACCGTCTGGTCCATGGGCCACATCTTGCCGGGTGCCACCCACAGTCCGGCACGGCGTCGGCACCGAAGCACCCGTCCTGGGGCGGACCCCTGGAAAATATCGACTTGGTGGGACTGGACGTCGGTCCTACGCTGTTCCCGATGAAACGAAACGGTTTCGTTTCATCCGTGTAACAGACCCCAGGAGTGGCATGACCCCCGACAGCGGCGTCGCGCGTCCTCGCGTCGAGGGCGACCGTGAGCTCGAGATCCTTGAGGCCACCCTCGAGGTGCTCGGGGACGTCGGCTACGACCGGCTCACGATGGATGCCGTCGCCACTCGGGCCAAGGCCTCGAAGGCCACGCTCTACCGGCGCTGGAACGGCAAGGTCAGCCTCGTCATCGAAGCGCTCCTGTCCGTGAAGGCCCCGACCGCCCTGCCGGACACCGGCAGCCTGCGGGAGGACCTCATCGCCTCGTTCTGCGGTCTGGGCGGCCTCACCGACCAGAAGTCCGTCGACACGTTCGCCAGCGTCCTCACCGCCATCACCCGCGACCCCGACTTCGCGGCGGCCTTCCGCCGCGAGGTGATCGGCCCCAAGGCTCAGATGTCGCACGTGATCTTCGAGCGGGCCCAGGCCCGCGGCGAGATCCCGGTCGGCGTCGACCTCGAGCTGCTCGCCCCCGCCCTGGCCGGCATCGTGCTGCACCGCTTGTACCTCATGGGTGAGATGCCCAGCGAGGCCCTGATCACCCGCGTCATCGACCAGATCATCCTGCCGGCGGCCACCCGCACCGCCGCAGCCGTTCCGACCGAGAAGGAATCCCCGTGACCGACGTAGCAAGCGCGGAAGGCGGCACCGCTGCCCCCGGCAAGAACCGCCACCTCGGGTGGGCACTCGTGCTCATCTCCGTCGCGCAGCTCATGGTGGTGCTCGACGGCACCATCGTGAACATCGCGCTGCCCTACATCCAGCACGACCTCGACATCTCGACCGCCAACCTCCGCTGGGTCGTGACCGGCTACGCGCTCGCCTTCGGCAGCCTGCTGCTGCTCGGCGGGCGGCTCGGTGACCTCTACGGTCGCCGCAAGGTCTTCATGATCGGCCTGATCGTCTTCGGCGTCGCCTCCCTGCTGGGCGGTCTCGCGACGAACGAGGGACTGCTGCTCGCCGCCCGGGGCCTCCAGGGCCTCGGCGCCGCGCTCGCCTCCCCCGCCGCCCTCGCGCTGATCACCACGACGTTCCCCGCCGGGCCGGCGCGCAACCGCGCCTTCGCGGTGTACGCCGCGATGTCCGGCGTCGGCGCGGCCGTCGGTCTGCTCCTCGGCGGCTGGCTGACCGGCCTCGACAGCGTTGCGGGCTTCGACATGAGCGGCTGGCGCCTCACGCTGCTGATCAACACCCCCATCGGCATCGCCACCGCGCTGCTCGCCCCGCGCTTCCTGGCCGAGTCCGAGTCGCACCCCGGCGAGCTCGACGTGCGCGGCGCTGTGACCGGCACCGTGGGCCTGCTCGGCATCGTCTACGGCATCAGCCGGGCCGGCACCGACGGCTGGGGCGACACCGGGACGATCGCCAGCCTGGCGGCGGGCCTGCTGCTCCTCGTCACCTTCCTGCTGCTCGAGCGCCGCGTGGAGCACCCGCTGCTGCCCGTCCGCGTCTTCAGCAACCGGACGCGCGCGGCCAGCTTCGTCGCGATGTTCTTCGCGCCGGCGGCGATGTTCGCGATGTTCTACTACCTCAGCCAGTACATCCAGACGGTCATGGGCTACAGCCCGCTGCGGGCCGGCGTCGCGTTCCTGCCGTTCTGCTTCGGCCTCGTCGCCGCGGCCGGCATCTCCTCGAGCCTGATCAACCGCTTCGACCCCCGCTACCTGGCGGGCATGGGCACCCTGCTGGCCGCGGCGGCGCTGTTCGGGTTCTCCCGGCTGCCCTACGACACCAGCTTCCCGGTGTCGGAGGTGACCGGCAGCTACGCGACCGACGTGCTGCCGTTCATCCTGATGATGTCCTTCGGCATGGGCCTGACGTTCGTGCCGCTCACGCTCACCGCGGTGCACCACCTGCGTGCCGAGGACTCGGGCATCGGCTCCGGCGTGCTGAACACGATGCAGCAGGTCGGTGGCGCGCTCGGTCTCTCGCTGCTGAGCACCATCGCCACCCAGACGATCACCGACCGGGTCTCCGAGCTGAGCAAGGCGGCTGCCGCTGCCGGCGGTCAGCTCACGCCCGACCAGCTGGCGGCCGCTCAGAAGGTCGTCGCCCACCAGGTGTTCACCGAGGGGTCGACCGACGCGTTCCTGGTCGGTGCCGGGCTGATGATCCTGGCGTCGCTGGTCACGTGGGCCTTCCTCAACGTGAAGCACGAGGAGCTGGCGACCGACGGGCCCGAGGGCGCACCGGTCGCAGCCTGACCCGCCCGAAACTGATCGCTGACCCCTCCGTGTCTCGACAGGCTCGACAACCCAAGAGACGCGGGGCGGGTCAGCGCCTTGACTCAGGCGAGGGCGTCCTCGAGGGCCTTGATGAACGCCGGCAGGTCGTCGGGGTCGCGGCTGGTGATGAGGTTGCCGTCGACGACGACCTCCTCGTCCACCCAGTCGCCGCCGGCGTTGCGGACGTCGTCGGCGAGGCTCGCGTAGCTGGTGAGGCGACGCCCCTTCGCCAGCCCGGCCGAGACCAGGAGCCACGGGCCGTGGCAGATCACCGCGAGCGGCTTGCCTGCCTCGTCGGCCGCCCGGACGATGGCCTGCGCGGTCTCGTCGGTGCGGATGGTGTCGGCGTTGACGGTGCCGCCGGGCACCACGACAGCGTCGACGGTGGAGACGTCGAGGTCGCCGAACGTGCCGTCGACCTCGATCAGCTGGGTCTTCTCCGTGTCGCCCTCGACGGCCTGGATGGCGCCGCTGCCGGCGGAGTAGATCCGCACCTCGGCGCCGGCGTCGCGCAGCGCGTCGCGGGGCTTGACGAGCTCGGCCTCCTCGAAGTGGTCGGTGGCGATGATGGCGACCTTCTTGCCGGTCAGGTCGGTCACGGCGGGCTCCTCGGTGTCGGTGACGATGTCGTCCCTCGTACCCAGGCACGGTCCCCGGATGCCTCAGCCCTCGTCCTGCAGCTCGTCGAGGTCGAAGTCGAGCAGGTTCCTGAACGTCGTCAGGCCGAACGTCGATGGTCGAACAGCAGCCGGTCGTAGGCGTGCGGGGCGGTCTCGCCTCCGCCCCACCCGGGGCGGCGTCAGTCGGTCAGGTGTCCCGCGGCCGCGCGCAGCACGGAGAGCGCCCGGCGGGTCCAGGAGTCGGACGCGCCGGCGAGCCCGCAGGTCGGGGAGATCACCAGCGATCCCACGATCGTCGCCGGATCTAGACCGATCATGTCCAGCCAGCGCAGCACCGTCTCGGTGACCTGCTTCTCGCCCGGCGGGGCGAGCGGGTCGACAGCCGGCACCACGCCCAGCGCCACGGTCTCGCCCGCCTCGAGGGCCTCGGCCAGCACGTCGTGGTCGGCCGCGGTGGTCATCGCCAGGTCCACCGACAGGCCCCGGGCGCCCGCGCCGCGGAGCAGCGCCAGCGGGGTGCCTGAGGAGCAGGAGTGCACCCACGGCTCCGCGTTCTCGTCGGCGATCGCGGACAGCACCCAGCCGAGGGTCTCGGACGCCTCCGGCGGGTGCACGGTGCGGTGCCGCCCCCAGCCCGAGGCCGTGGGGACCTTGCCTGCGAGGACGGCGGCGAGCGCGGGCTCGTCGACCTGGACGACCAGCCGGTCGACGCCGGGCAGGCGGCGGCGAACGTCGCGCACGTGGTCGCGCAGCCCCTCCGCCAGCGACTGGGCCAGCTCGCGGCGGGCACCGTGGTCACTGAGCACCTTGTCGCCCCGCGGCTTCTCGACGGTCGCCGCCAGCGTCCAGGGCCCGGCCACCTGGATCTTGAACGCGCCGGCGTAGCCCTCGGTCTGCTCCTCGAGGCAGTCGAGGTCCTGGGCCAGCAGGCTCCGGGCTCGGCGGTGGTCGAGGCCCGACGCATCCGTCAGGCGCCACCCGGCGGGCTGGAGGTCGACCCCCAGGCCGGACACGATCGCGAGCGCACGACCGGTCATCGCCGCGGTCGCGCCACGGGACGGCAGCTCGGGGAGGTACGGCAGCCCGCGGTCCTCACCCAGCTCGTCGAGGACCATTCTCACAGCTCCGAGGAACGCCGCGCCGTCGCCCGCCCCGGCGGTGGCGGGCATCGACCCGATGCCGGTGGCCAGTGTCATGAAACCCTCATGCGGGCACCCGGACGGTCTCGGCGATCGTGGCGGAGCCGACTACCCGGGTGCCGGCATAGATCACGGCCGCCTGGCCGGCCGCGATGCCGTACGCCGGGTCGAGCAGCTCGAAGGCCACCTCGTCGCCCCGGACCTCGACCACGGCCCGGTGCTCGTCACCGTGGGCACGAAGCTGCACGGTGCCCTCGAGGCGCTCGGGGACCGTGCCGCACCAGCGCGGCCTGATGCCGGTCAACCGGTCCACGGCGAGGCGCTCGCGGGGCCCGACGGTGACGGTGCCGGAGACCGGCTCGATGTCGAGGACGAAGCGCGGCCTGCCGTCGGACGCGGGCGTGCCGATCCGGAGGCCCCTGCGCTGGCCGATCGTGAAGCCGACGGTGCCCGCGTGCCGCCCGAGCACGTCGCCGGTCGTCTCGTCGACGATGTCGCCCCCGTGGTTGGGCGCCCGGTCGCCCAGCTTCTCGCGCAGCCAGCCGGCGTTGTCGCCGTCGGCGACGAAGCAGATGTCGTGGCTGTCGGGCTTGTCCGCGACGAGCAGCCCGCGCGCCTCGGCCTCCCGGCGCACGTCGGGCTTGGTCGAGTCGCCCAGCGGGAACATCGAGTGGGCGAGCTGCTGCTGGTCGAGCACGCCGAGCACGTAGGACTGGTCCTTGCCGTGGTCGACGGCGCGGTGCATCTCGATCAGGCCGTCGGCCCCGGTGCGGAGCTGGGCGTAGTGGCCGGTGGCGACGGCGTCGAAGCCGAGCCCGAGTGCCCGGTCGAGGACGGCGGCGAACTTGATCTTCTCGTTGCACCGCAGGCACGGGTTGGGGGTGCGGCCGGCGGCGTACTCGTCCATGAAGTCCTCCACCACGTCGGTGTGGAAGCGGTCGCTGAGGTCCCACACGTAGAACGGGATTCCGATGACGTCGGCCGCGCGCCGGGCGTCGTTGCTGTCCTCGATGGTGCAGCAGCCGCGGGCGCCCGAGCGGTAGGACTGCGGGTTGCGCGACAGGGCGAGGTGGATGCCGGTGACGTCGTGCCCGGCCTCGGCCGCACGGGCGGCGGCGACGGCGGAGTCGACGCCCCCGGACATGGCGGCGACGACCTTCATGCTGCCATCATCTCCGCGATGCCCTGGCGCGTTCGACGACCGGGCCGATGGCCTCGACGAGCGCGTCGACGTCTGCCTGGGTCGTGGTGTGCCCGAGCGAGAAGCGCAGCGAGTGTCGTGCGGCCTCCTCGGTGCAGCCCATCGCGAGCAGCACGTGGGACGGCTGGGGCACACCGGCCGAGCAGGCCGATCCGGTCGAGCACTCGATGCCGCGCGCGTCGAGCAGCATCAGCAGCGAGTCGCCCTCGCAGCCGGGAAAGCCCAGGTGGGCGTTGCCGGGCAGCCGGCTGTCTCGGTCGAGCGGGGCGCCGTGCAGGTGGGCGTCAGGGACGGCCGCGACGACGCGGGCCACGAGGTCGTCGCGCAGGGCGCTCACCCGCACCGCGTGGTCGGCCTGCAGCTTGACCGAGAGCTCGACGGCCGCGGCGAAGCCGGCGATCGCCGGGGTGTCGATGGTGCCGCTGCGGATGTCGCGCTCCTGGCCGCCGCCGTGGGCCAGCGCGGTGACCTGGACCTCGCGACGTACGACGAGGGCGCCGACGCCGTACGGGCCACCGACCTTGTGGCCGGTGACGGTGAGTGCGTCGACGCCGGAGGCGGCGAAGTCGAGGGGCACCGACCCGAGCGCCTGGACGGCGTCGGTGTGGACGGGGATGCCGTGCTCCGCGGCGATCGCGACGACCTCGTCGATCGGCTCGAGCGTGCCGACCTCGTTGTTGGCCCACATGACCGAGATCAGCGCCACGGAGCCCGGGTCGCGCGCCACCGAGGCGCGCAGGGCGCCGAGGTCGAGCCGGCCCTGCCGGTCGACCTGGAGAAGCGCCACGTCTGCTCCCTCGCGATCGCCGAGCCAGTGCAGGGGGTCGAGCACGGCGTGGTGCTCGACCGACGTCGAGAGGATGCGGTTGCGGAGCGGGTCCGCGGCGGTGCGCGCCCAGAAGATGCCCTTCAGGGCGAGGTTGTCGGCCTCGGTACCGCCGGAGGTGAACACGACCTCGCCGGGCCGGCAGTTGAGGGCCTGGGCGATGGTCTCCCGCGACTCCTCGACGATCCGGCGCGCCTTGCGCCCGGAGGCGTGCAGGGAGCTCGGGTTGCCGACGTCGAGGAGGTGGGCCGTCATCGCGTCGACGGCCGCGGGCACCATCGGAGTGGTCGCGGCGTGGTCGAGGTAGACGGTGCGGTCAGGCGTGTTCATCGCACCGACCAGCGTACGGCGTGGCGCCAGCGCGACCCGCATCGTCCCGCGGCGCCGACCCCGTGCTCAGCTCGAGACGGCCGACGCGAGGTTGCCCAGGGAGTCCTCGAGCTGGCTCTTCGACACGAGCGGGAAGCTGATCTTGGCGAGCAGGTCCTGGTCGGTGACCTTGCTCCAGTCGTAGGTGAGCGTCACGTCGGTCGAGTCGGTGCCCTGCGACTTCAGCTCCCAGACCCACTCCCAGCCGGGCGGGTCGGTGTCGGCCGGTGCGGTCTGCCAGGCGAGCAGGTGGTTCTTGTCGTAGCCGGTGACGGTGTTGTCGGTCTGGTAGTCGCCGCCCATGTGCGGGCCGCTCATGTTCATCCGGAAGACCTGGCCGGTCGCGGTGATCCGGTCGGACTTCTCGTCGCCCAGCACGAAGCCCGAGCCGTCGAGCTCGGTGTGCCGAGCCGGGTTGGACAGCACGTCGAAGAGATCCTGGGACGGGGCGTCGATGGTGCGCTGGACGGTGATCTTCTTGTCGTCGGTCATGCCTCCACCCTGCGTCGGGCACCGGCACAACTCAAGGCGGGGTCAGTCCGCGCACTTCTCCACGTAGTCCACGAGCCAGCCGTTGCCGCCCTGGAAGGTCTCGAGCGCGGTGATGATCTCGTTCGCCTCGTTGACGACCAGCCACTGGGCGCGGCGGTGCGGCTCGGCCGGCTTCCTGACCACGGTGGCGCCGTCGGGCACGTAGGAGGCGATCGCGTCCTCGACCGTCGCGGCACCCTGGGCATCTGCGACGTAGTCGAGGTTGCCCGCCGAGTGGGTGTCGCATCCTTCCTCGGGCCAGTGCGGTGACGCCCCGTTCGTCGTGGGCGCCGGGTCCTTCGCCACCGGAGTCTGGTCCTCGCCGGCGCAGCCCGCCAGTGGCACGAGCAGGAGCAGCGGCACCACGAGAGCCGAACGTCGAGACGTCATGGTGCTGGGACGGGGCCGGGCAGCGCCTGGTTCCCCGGCTCGGAGGGATGGGGTTTGGTCCCCAACCGCATGTCTCAGCCCCGAAATCATGCGGTTGGGGACCAAACCGCGCGTCAGAGACGCGCCGGCCACGGGTGCCCCGGCTCGGTCCGGCGGACGGCGTCGCGCAGCCAGGCCCGCCTGTCGTCGGCCAGGAGCGGGAGGGTGCGGGCCAGGTCGCGGTCGTCCTTGGCACGACCCAGGCGGGTCTTGTAGTGCGGACGATCTGCGGATCCAGGTAGCGGACCCGGACTCCGACCCAGGTGACCTCGTCGAGCGGGGCGACGTGGTCGGGCATCCGCTTGCTGGTCCAGAGCCCGTCGCGGTCGGGCGTGATCGGCAGGTCGATGACCCACGGCGCGAGCGCGTGCGCGCGCACCCAGATCTGGCTCTCCACGTCGAGTACCTCGGGGAACCGGTCGTCGAGCGGGCGCAACGTCCCACCGTAGTTGCTCCACAGGTGCCACCGGTCCCCCACGTGGGCGCGGAACGCGGGGATGTCGCACGCGAGGATCGAGAGGTCGACGTCCTCGTGCTCGCGGGGCGCCCCGGTGAACGCCTCGATCGCCCACCCGCCGACGATCCACCACGGCCGCTCGAAGCCGGCCATGAACGCCGCGAGGGCGGTGGGGTCGAATGCGTCCCAGGGGCCGTAGCGGCGGAAGAACGCCTCGTCCTCCGCGATATCGGCCGGGGTCCGCTCCAGTGGCTCGGTCACTTGCGCGCCACCTCCGCGACGACGGCCCGGTGGTCGGTGCCGGGGACCACGACCGTGTGCGTGGAGAGTCCCGCCAGCCGCGGGCCGACGAGCACGTGGTCGATCTGGACGAGTGCGGGCAGTGACACCCCGAAGCGACTGATCAGTCCGTTCGAGGGCCAGGTCGGCTGCCAGCCCTCGTTGGCGAGCTCGGCGACCGACCGCCAGCCGTGCCCGGCCAGTGCGCGCATGGGGGGGTGGTCGAGGGTGGCGTTGAAGTCGCCGACGACCAGGTCGGCACCGGAGGCCTCGGCGGCCGCGAGGACCGCTGCGTGGTCGGCCCGCCACTGCCCCGCGTGGGTCGGCGCATAGGGGTGTACGGCGAGCAGGGTGAGCGCCTGCTCCGAGCCGGCGGAGGGGTCGCCGACCGTCACCAGCCACGACTCGTGGGCGGTGCCGACCCGCTCGGCCTGCCCCAGCGGCTCTCGCGAGAACACCATCGTGTCCTCGACGTCGAAGTCCGGGCCGGCATCGCCGATCCGGTGCGGGAACAGCGCCGCCAGACCCGCCTGCTCCATCGAGGCCAGCTCGGTGCTGGTGATCTCCTCGACCACGAGGACGTCGACGTGCTCGTCGGAGGCGATCCGGACCAGCTCGATCCCGTCGGCCCGGCCGCCGTACAGGTTCGCGGTCATCACCGTGAGCGGTTCGGCCCCCGACGCCGGTGGCGGGTTGTCGCCCGTCAGCCGGGCGGAGAACCACGACAGGTGCGCCGCCAGGCCCGCCACCCCGACCAGGGCCAGCCCGCCCAGCAGGCCGCGGGCCAGCCGCCGACCGCGGCGCCACGCGAACAGGGAGACGAGTGCCACGAGCAGGAGGGCGGCGTACAGCGGGATCGCGAGGGGGGTGAACGACTCCACCCGGATCAGCCGGCCCGACGCCGGATCGCTCGCGCGGACCACCGTGAGGAGGACCGCCGGCAGTCCCAGCGCCAGGAGGGCGCCCGAGAGGACGACCACCCGCGCGCGCATGCGGCGAACCTACAGAAGGACCAGGTCGTCGCGGTGGACGACCTCGCGCTCGTACGCCGCGCCGAGGTCGCGCTTGAGGTCCTGTGACGTGCGGCCGACGAGGTTCGGGATCTCCTCGGCGTCGAAGTTCACCAGGCCGCGCGCGACGGGGACGCCGTCCGGTCCGGCCAGGTCGACGGGGTCGCCGGCACTGAACGCACCCGTCACCCCCGTGATCCCCGCGGCGAGCAGCGAGGCCCGGCGCTCGACGACGGCGCGGACGGCCCCGGGGTCGAGCAGGATCGTGCCCTTGGCCTCGGTCGCGTGGGCGAGCCAGAGGAGCCGCGTGGGACGTCGTCGCCCGGTGGCGTGGAACAGGGTGCCGACCGGCTCGCCGGCGAGCGCGGCGGCGGCCTGGTGGGCGGCGGTGAGGACGACCGGGATCCCGGCGCCGGTGGCGATCCGCGCGGCCTCCACCTTGGTGGCCATGCCGCCGGTCCCGACACCGGCGGCACCGGGCGTGCCGATCGAGATCGCCCCCAGCTCCGCCATCGACATGACGTCGGGGACCAGGGAGCTCCCGGGGAGCGACGGGTCGGCGTCGTAGAGGCCGTCCACGTCGGAGAGCAGCACGAGCAGGTCGGCGTGCACGAGGTGCGCCACGAGGGCCGCGAGCCGGTCGTTGTCGCCGAAGCGGATCTCGGTCGTGGCGACCGTGTCGTTCTCGTTGACGATCGGCAGCACGCCGAGCTCGAGGAGCTTGGCGAAGGTCTGGTGGGCGTTGCGGTAGTGCGCGCGGCGGGTGACGTCGTCGAGGGTCAGCAGCACCTGGCCGGCGATGATGCCGTGCAGCGCGAGCTCCTCGGTGTAACGGTGCACGAGCAGGCCCTGGCCCACCGACGCGGCCGCCTGCTGGGTCGCCAGCGACCTGGGGCGCCGCGACAGCCCGAGGGGGGCCAGGCCGGCGGCGATGGCGCCGGAGGAGACCAGCACCACTTCGGCGCCCCGGTCCCGCAGCGCAGCCAGGGACTGGACGAGCTCACGCACCCGG
>JAOPYB010000199.1 GCA_025964835.1 Nocardioides sp.
TCGAGCCTGTCGAGATCCTCGCTCACAGCAGCTTCTCCTGGATGTGCACGGTCCGCGACCGGACCCACTCACCGAGACCCTTGGCCTGGGGGTCGAAGCGGGTGGAGGCGGCGACGCCCTGGCCGAGCAGGCCGTGGATCACGGCGTTGACCGCGCCGAGGTTCGGGAGCACGAAGACCTCGACCTCGAGGTCGGCCGCCTCGGGGACGAGCTCGCGGACCTTCTTGGGGGTGATCATCTTCGCCAGCCAGGTCACGCGGGCGGCGTACTTGTCGGAGTCGTCGTGCGCGACCCACAGGCCGAGGTTGGCGTCGCCGCCCTTGTCGCCGGAGCGCGCGTGCACGAACGTCCCGAGCGGGGGACGGCGGGTGAGCGAGTCGGGAGGTGCGGGGTACGGCGAGGGGCGGCGGCCGGCATCCGGCTCGTGCGCGGCGAACCCGGTCGGCTCCTGCACCACCTCACGCGAGCCGTCCGCGTGCACGACGGTGTGGGTGACGACCGCGCGGTCGACGTACGCCGGACGGTAGACGCCGTACGGCGAGGGCGGCCCCGGGGGCGCCGTCATCGTGAAGCCCGGGTACGACGCGAGCGCGAGCTCGACGGCGGGACCGGTGAACGCCTTGGCGACCGGCTCGGGCTTCGGGTCCATCACCGTGCAGCGGAGCAGGCAGGACGCGCCCTCCTCGGTGTCGGCGTCGGGCGCCGGCAACGCGGTGCGGGTCCAGGTGACCGAGTCGGCCGTCAGCGAGGGGGTGAGCTGGGCGCGCAGCCACTCGGCCTTCTCCTCGATGTTCAGGCCGGTGAGCACGAACTCCATCGAGTTGCGGAAGCCGCCGAGCTCGTTGACGCAGACCTTGAGCTGCTCGGGGGGTGCCTGGCCGCGCACGCCGGTGACCGCCACGCGGTCGGGCCCGGCCTGGCTGAGCTGCACGGTGTCGAGCAGCGTCGTGACGTCGGGGCCGAGGTAGCTGGTCGACTGGATCTCGTAGACCAGCTGGGCCGTGACGGTGTCGACGGTGACCGCACCACCGGTGCCCTCGTGCTTGGTGACGACGCAGGAGCCGTCGGCCGAGATCTCGGCGAGCGGGAACCCCAGCGGCTGGCCCGCGTGCGGAAGGCTGCGGAAGCCCGAGAAGTTGCCGCCGGTCGCCTGGGTGCCGCACTCCAGCACGTGGCCCGCGACGACGGCGCCCGCGAGCTCGTCGTACGACGTGGGCGTCCAGCCGAAGCGCGCCACGGCCGGGCCCACGACCAGCGAGGCGTCCGTGACCCGCCCGGTGACCACGATCTCGGCGCCCGCGGTCAGGGCGGCGGCGATGCCGAAGCCGCCGAGGTAGGCGTTGGCGGTCAGGGCTCCCCCGAGACCCAGCTCGGCGGCGCGGTCGCGCAGGTCGTCACCCTCGACGTGCGCGATCGCCGGGTCGAGCCCGAGCCCCCGGGCGACCTCGCGGAGCCGGTCGGCGAGGCCCGCGGGGTTCAGGCCGCCCGCGTTGGCCACGATCTTCACGCCGCGCTCGAGCGCGAGGCCCAGGCAGTCCTCCACCTGGCGCACGAACGTGCGCGCGTAGCCGAGCGACGGGTCCTTCATCGTGTCCTTGCCGAGGATCAGCATCGTCAGCTCGGCCAGGTAGTCGCCGGTCAGGACGTCCAGGCCCCGCCCGTCGTGGGCGCCCTCGAGCATCTCGCGCATGGCGGAGAGCCGGTCGCCGTAGAAGCCGGAGCAGTTGCCGATCCGCAGTACGTCGGTCATCGCGGCGCCCGCCCCTCGCCGGGAGGTCCCGCGAACGCCTGGGCGACGCCCAGCCAGCGCTCGGCGTCCTCGCCCGTGGCCACCAGGTCGGTGTCGTCGCGGTGCCGGCGCTGGGTGACGAGCAGGCAGAAGTCGTACGCCGACCCGACGACGCCCTGGGCGGCCCGCTCGCGACCCCAGGTCCAGGTCTCGCCCGAGGGGGCGGTGAGCTCGATCCGGAACTCCTCGGCGGGCGCCTCGAGGCCGTGCACCGAGTAGGCGAAGTCGCGGGTGCGGACACCGAGGTGGGCCACGTGCCGGATCCGATCGCCCGACTGGGAGCGCAGGGCCTCCGGCTCGATCCCGATCGCCTCGTAGACGTCGAGAGCGTGCGCCCAGGTCTCCATGAAGCGGGCCGTCGCCATCGACGCCGGCGACATGGGCGGGCCGAACCAGGGCATCTTCTCACCGGCGGGGACGCCACGCAGGGCGTCGGCGAGCGCCGTACGCGCTGAACCCCAGCGGGCCAGCAGGGCCTGCGGTGAGAGCCGGGCGACCTCGAGGGCGCCGGCGTCGACGAACCCGGCCGGGTCCTCCATCGCACGGAGCACGAGCGCGTCCCAGGCCCCCTTGTCGGTGGCGGCGATCGCGGCCACCTCGTCGGTCCAGAGCAGGTGGGCGATCTGGGTGGCGACGTCCCAGCCGGCGGCCGGCGTGGGCCGGCGCCAGCCGGCCTCGTCGAGGCCGGCCACGGCGTTCCAGAGCAGATCGCTCTCGGCCAACAGGTCGTCGAGGAGGTCGTCGAGCAGGGTCATGCGCCCACCTTGTCCGGGGAGGTCGTGCGGAGGTGGTCGAGGGCGGGGTCGAGGGCCTGGTCGAGAGTCTGGGCCCATTGGTCGAGGACACGTCCGCGGCGGCGGGCGTCGTCGGAGATCGTGTTGGCGAGGCCGAGCCCGCGCACCAGGTCGAGGCTGGCCTGCACGAGCTCGCGGACCCCTGGGCGCGACTCGTCGGCGCCGAGGAGCTCGACCGTGAGCCGGTGCACCTCGCGGCCGACGCGCAGCTCGAGCGGCCCGACGGCGGCGAGCAGCGCGGGCTCGGTGCGGGCCGCGACCCAGAGCTCGAGGGCCGCGGTGAAGACCGGGGAGGTGAAGTGCTCGGCGAGCATCTGCAGCACCGCGCGGGTGCGCCGGGGGCCGGTCGGGAGGGCCGCGGCCGCGGCGGCGAGCTCGGCGCCACGGACCTCGGTCAGGTGCTCGACCGCCGCGACCACCAGGTCGTTCTTGGTCGGGAAGTGGTGCAATTGGGCACCGCGGCTGACCCCGGCGCGCTCGGACACCAGCGTGGTGGACGTGCCGCTGAAGCCGCGCTCGACCAGGCACTCCACGGTCGCCTCGAGCAGCCGGCCCCGCATCAACCGGGTCCGCTCCTCCTGGGGCACCCGGGTGGTGCCGGTCGTCCCGGCCTGGCTGGTCACCCGCTCAGGATGGCCCGCCACGAACAAACAGTCAAGCCTGCCTTTTAGTTCTGCGACGCGGAGTCCTGAGATGCTCAGGCCGCAGCAGGCGGGGCCCGGCGTCACTACGCTGGCCCCAATGGAACTCCCATCTCGCACGACCGAGCTCGACCCTCCCTGAAGGGGGAAACGATGTCCGACTCCGGAACCCCGCCGCCCGACCCGTACGGCCAGCAGCCTCCGCCGCCGCCGAACCCCTACGGCCAGCCCGCCGATCCGGCCCAGCCGGCCCAGCCGCCGGCCGCTGCGAACCCCTACGGCGGGCCGCCGCCGCCGGCGTACGGGCAGGCCCCGCCGGCCTACGGCCAGCCGTCCTACGCCGGCGCTCCGGGCGACTACGCCCACTGGGGCAAGCGCGTCGGCGCCACGCTCGTCGACGTCCTCGTCAGCCTCGTCGCCGGCCTGCCGGCCTGGATCGGGCTGATCATCCTGGCCGCCAACACCACGACGACGACCGCCCCCGACGGCACCGTCACGTCCTCGAGCGACGTCGGTGCCGGCGTGATCGCGCTGATCGTCGTGGGTTACCTGCTGCTCATCGTCGTGGGGATCTGGAACATCGTGATCCGGCAGGGCCGCACCGGCTACTCGATCGGCAAGGGGGTGCTCGGCATCAAGCTGGTCAACGAGGGCACTGGCCAGCCGATCGGAGGCTGGATGTCGTTCCTGCGCCAGATCGTCCACTTCGTCGACCAGATCTGCTACATCGGCTACCTGTGGCCGCTGTGGGACTCAAAGCGGCAGACGTTCGCCGACAAGATCCTCGGCACTGTCGTCATCAACCAGCCCAAGGGCTAGGAGTAAGAGGGGGAGCGCCGGGTCCGGCGCTCCTTCTCCAGCTCGGTCCGGTAGCTGTGCGCGTCCACCTGGATGGTGTGCCGCTTCGAGGCGACGTACCGCTTGCGGACCGCCTCGTCGTAGGCCCGGATCTGGGCCCGCATCTCGGGCACGGGCGGCAGCGTGACGGCGCCCGTGACCAGGTCGGCGACCCAGTGGGCCTGGGCCTCCGCGAGCGGCATCACCGCGCCCAGGGGCTGGATCAGGCCGACGAAGTAGAGACCGGAATGGTCCGGGGAGACCACCCGGCGGTAGAGGTCGACGTGGTTGTCCTGGGCGCGGACCACGGTGTCGTCGAGGAACGGGAACGACACCTTGTAGCCCGTGGAGTAGACGACGACGTCCGCCTCGACGGACGTGCCGTCGACGAAGAAGATCTTCGACCCCTCGAAGCGGTCGATGTTGGGTCGCACCGTGATGTCGCCGTGCCCGAGGCGGGTCAGCAGGTCGTCGCTGATCGTCGGGTGCGCCTCGAGGATGTCGTGGTCGGGCTCCGGCAGGCCGTAGTCGGTCATCTTCCCGACCGCCACCCGCAGCATCGCCTTCATCCCGAGCTTCTGCAGCGCGAACGGGCCGCGGGCGAGCGGCGAGCTGGTCAGGTGGTCGGTCGGCATCCCGAACATGTACTTGGGCAGCACGTGCGCACCGCGACGCATCGCGAGGTAGGTCTCGGCCGCCACCCGTGAGGACTCGACCGCGATGTCGGTCGCGGAGTTGCCGATCCCGAGCACCACGACCCGCTTGCCCGCGAAGACGTCGGGCGTCCGGTAGTAGTGCGCGTGCAGCTGGGCGCCCGGGAACTCCTCGCTCCCGGGGAAGCCCGGCTCCGGCCACCGCGGGTCCCAGTGATGGCCGTTGGCGACCACGACGTGGTCGTAGTGCCGGGTCGACGCCTCGCGCGCGTTGGCCAGCGGCCGCACCGTGACGTCGTACCCGCCGCCCTCGCCGGCCGCCACCTTCACGACCTCGGTGCGGAACGTGATCCGCTCGCGCAGGCCGAAGTGGTCCACGTAGGAGTCGAAGTAGTCCGCGATCTGCCAGTGGCTCGGGTAGTCCGGAAGCGTGTCGGGCATCGGGAAGGCGGCGTACTCCATCGCGGTCCGCGAGGTGTTGATGTGCAGCGAGCGGTACGCCGAGCTGACGCCGTTGTCGTTCTCGTAGCGCCAGTTGCCACCGACGTTCGAGCCCATCTCGAAGCAGCCGAAGTCGATCCCGCGGGTGGCCAGGACCTGGGCCGCGGCGATGCCGGAGGAACCGGCCCCGACGATGCAGACGCGTCCGCCCGTGACCCGTCCGCTCATGTCGGCCGACCCTACGCGAGACTCGGAGCATGAGCACCGCAACCGCGAAGACGATCCTCATCACCGGCGCCTCGTCGGGTCTCGGCGCCGAAATGGCCCGCCAGTTCGCCGCCCGGGGCAACGACCTCGCGCTGTGCGCGCGGCGCCTCGAACGGCTCGAGGAGCTGAAGGCGGAGATCCTGGCCGCCCATCCGGAGCGCCGGGTCGAGTTCCGCGCGCTCGACGTGACCGACGACGACCAGGTCTTCGAGGTCTTCCGCGGCTTCCAGGCCGACTTCGCCCGCGACGGTCGCACCATCGACCGGATCATCATCAACGCCGGGCTCGGCAAGGGTGCGCCGCTGGGCACGGGCAACTACGCGGCCAACCGCGAGACGGCGATGACGAACTTCGTCGCGGCGCTGGCCCAGTCCGAGGCGGCGATGGAGATCTTCCGCGCCCAGGGCTCCGGGCACTTCGTGATGATCTCGTCGATGTCGGCGGTCCGCGGAATGCCCAAGTCGATGACGACGTACGCCGCCACCAAGGCCGGCGCCGCCCACCTCGCCGAGGGGCTGCGCACCGAGCTCTACGGCAAGCCCATCAAGGTGAGCGTGATCTACCCGGGCTACATCGCCTCGGAGATGAACGAGCAGGTCGCCTCCGAGCAGCCGCTGATGGTCTCGACCGAGAAGGGCGTCCGCGCCATCGTCTCCGCGATCGAGAAGGAGAAGGCCTCGGCCGCCGTCCCCCCGCTGCCCTGGGCGCCCCTCTCGGTCGTCATGCGGCACGCCCCGCTGCCGCTCCTCAAGCGGATGATCTGACGCCCCCTTCGGTCGAGGTGCGAAGGCGCTCTGGCGCCTGAGCCTCGAAACCCGGTGACGTAGCCAGGGCGGCGACCACCGGGAACCCGGAAGTCCCGGCGGCCGGGGGAAGCACCTGTCACGATGGCCCACGTGCACCTGACCGGCTGGTCGCGGTGGCCCTCGGACGCCGGCCCCGCCACTGAGAGTCTGCGCCGGTCCCTGCACCTGGCCCTGCTGGGGCTGGTGGTCGTCGGTGCGTCGCTCCTCGCCCTCGGCGCGGCGGCAGCCGTCGGGACGTCGCTGCGCGTCCAGGTGGCCCTGGTGACCGTGACCGAGGTGGCTGTGGTCGCAGCCGCCGTCCGGCGTCACATCTCACTGGGCAGCGTCATCGTGCTCTGCGTGTGCAGCGTCTGGTCGGCCGCCCTCCCCGACGTCGGCCAGCTCCACACGGGCGCCGCCGTGTCGAGCGCGGCTTACCTCGTCCTGTGCGCCGGGTCGTTCCGTCCCCTCGCGGCGGTGACGCTCGGCCTCCCGGGTGTCGCGGGCTTCCCGGGCGCTACACCCTCGTGGTGAGCCAGCCGCCGAACCGGACGACGTACGCCCTCGAGTTCGAGGGCGCGGACGAGGTCACGGTCTACCAGGACGACCGGGAGCTGTTCCGGCTCACTCGCCAGTAGCCATCGGGGCCCGCCGCCCTTACCGGTAGGTCAGGTGGTCGCCCTCGAGGTGCGGGTGCTCGTTGAACGTGAGCAGCCGGGCACCGGTCGATCCGACGACCACCCGGGTCACCGACGAGTTCACCGTGACCGTGTTGAACCGCCCCCACAGCCGCGCGAGGGTCGCGGGATCACCCGTCGGGTCGACGAGCGCGGCGCACGCGGCCGCGATGGGACCGCCCGAGCTCACGGCCACGACGGTCCCGCCGGGACCGGCGGCCGCACAGGCGCCGTCGAGGGCGGCGCGGACCCGGGTGACGAAGGCGGTGTAGGACTCGGGGTACTCGTCGTCGTGCTGTCCCGCGGTCCAGCGGCCGGTGGCGAGCTCGAAGAAGTGCTGGAACTCGCGGCGGTCCAGCTCGCGGTCGGCCGGGAGGTCCGGGTACGCCGCCACGACCCCGAGGTGGTCGAACTCGTTCCAGCCCGGGTCGACCTGGGCTTCCGTCGACCAACCGCCGCCGCCCGCCATACCCTCGGCCGTCTCGCGGTGCCGGCGCATGTCGCCGCGCAGCACCACGTCGGGGGCGACGCTGCGCTCGGCGAGCCAGGCGCCGAGCAGGCGGCTCTGCTCCCAGCCGCGCTCGGAGAGCACGTCGTAGTCGGCCGCGCCGAACGACGCCTGCCCGTGACGGACCAGCAGGACGAGGCCCATCAGGCCCCGATCAGCGAGCGGCAGCGGGTCTCGAGGTAGCCGACGGCCGGGCCGAAGACGGCGTACGCCTCGTTGGTGGTCTGGCCGTGGAAGTAGCGGTACCAGATCTGCTGGGCGATCACGGCCAGCCGGAAGAGGCCGAACACCTCGTAGAAGCGCCACTGCTCCGGGGTGAGCTCGAAGCCCATCCGCTCGCAGTAGCGCTCGACGAACTCGGCGCGGGTCCACATGCCCGGCTCGGCCGTCGGCTGGCGGCGGAACATCTGGAAGAACTCGTCGTCGTCCTGCTCGACCCAGTAGGACAGCATCCCGCCCAGGTCCGTCAGCGGGTCACCGACGGTGGCCATCTCCCAGTCGAGGACGCCGATGATCCGCGGTGCCGAACCCGGGGGGCGGGCACCGGGCGCGAGCACCATGTTGTCGAGGCGGAAGTCGTTGTGGATCAGTCGCTGCGCCACGTCGGCGGGCTGGTGCGTCTCGATCCACGCGACGACGTCGGACCAGTCGCCGGTGTCGTCGGTGCGGGCCTTCGCGAACCGGTCGGTCCACCCCGACACCTGGCGGGCGACGTAGCCGTCGCCGCGCCCGAGCTCGGCCAGCTCCGGGTGGCCGTCGACGTCGACGGAGTGCAGGGTGACGAGCACGTCGAGGGCGTCGCCGCACAGGGCGGAGGCCCCTTCCGGGCTGAGCGGCCAGGGGAGCTCGCGGCGCAGGATGGTGCCGTCGAGCTTCTCCATGACGTAGAACTCCGAGCCGATGACCGAGTCGTCCTGGCAGAAGCCGACCATGCGGGGGACGTACGGGAAGACCGGTGCGAGGGCCGACTGGATACGGAACTCGCGGCCCATGTCGTGCGCGCTCCTGGCCTTCGCACCCGCCGGCGGGCGTCTCAGGATCAGGTCGCGTGGGGCCCGGCCGGGAGGCGAGTAGCGGAGCAGGTACGTGAGGTTCGAGGCGCCGCCGGGGAACTGGCGCACCTCGGGCGTCCCCTCGAGGTCGCCGACCAGCTCGTCGTCGAGCTGGGTGGCGCCGGCCCGCAGCCAGGCGGCCATCGCCTCGACGTCGAAGGCGTCCTCGTCGCGGACCGGCTTGGCCGGGTTGCCCCCGTCGGTCGCGCCCATCAGACGCTCCTGTCCAGCTTCGCGGCCTGCGCGCGCATCACCGCGTCGTACGTCGCGCGGTCGGCCTGCTTGAGGCCGTAGGCGTCGCGGGCCGGCTGGTCGGGGATGATCACCTCGTCGCCGCGCGCCATCCCCTCGAGGACGGCGGCCGCGATGTCGTCGGCGGTGATCGAGGAGCTCTCGACCAGCTGCGCGATGACGGCACCGAGGGCGGCGTCCTCGCCCCGCATCGACGCCATCAGGTTGGTGCGGAAGAAGGACGGGCACACGACGCTCGCGCGGACGCCGTACGCCGCGAGCTCGTGGCCGGTCGTCTCGGTGAGCGCGACGACGGCGGCCTTGACCGCGTTGTACGACGCCATCCCGGCGGGGTGCACCAGCCCGGCGAGCGAGGCCACGTTGACGATGTGCCCGGCACCCTGGCGCTTGAACATCGGGACGAACGTGCGGGTGCCGCGGACCGCGCCGAAGAGGTTGATCTGGGTGATCCACTCCCACTCGGCCATGGTCGCAACGTCGAGCCGGCCGCCACCGGCGACGCCGGCGTTGTTGACCAGCACGTCGAGGCCGCCCCACTCCGACTCGACCCACACCAGCGCGGAGGCCCAGTCCTCGTCGGAGGTGATGTCCAGCCGGCGCTCCTGGTTTCGAGACGGGCGCTGCGCGCCCTCCTCGACCAACGAGAGGTCGGTGGCGAGCACCTCGTCGCCCCGGGCCCGGAACGCCGCAGTGAGCGCGGCACCGAGGCCGGAGGCCGCGCCGGTGACGAGGACCCTCACCGGGGTCCCCGGGCGAAGCGGAACGAAGTGAGCATTCGTCTGGGGTGGATCACCGGGGTCCCCGGGCGAAGCGGAACGAAGTGAGCACTCGTCTGGGGTGGATCACCGGGTCGCGCCGTACTTGCCGAGCTCGAGGCGGGCCACGACGCCGCGGTGCACCTCGTCGGGGCCGTCGGCCAGGCGCAGGGCGCGGGCCGACGTCCACGCGGCCGACAGCGGGAAGTCCTCGGAGAGCCCGCCACCACCGTGCAGCTGCATCGCCATGTCGATGACCTGCTGGGCCATGTTGGGGACGGCCACCTTGATCTGGGAGACCTCGGAGAGGGCGTTCATCGGGCCCCCCACGTCGAGCTTCCAGGCCGCGTTGAGGACCAGCAGGCGGGCCATGTCGATGGCGATGCGGGCATCGGCGATCCGCTCCCGGTTGCCGCCGAGCGAGGCGAGCGGCTTGCCGAAGGCGCTGCGCTCGAGGCCCCGCTTGCAGGCCAGCTCCAGGGCCATCTCCGCGAGCCCGATCAGCCGCATGCAGTGGTGGACGCGGCCGGGACCGAGGCGGCCCTGGGCGATCGCGAACGCCTCGCCCGGGCCGCTGAGCACGTTGGTCAGCGGCACCCGCACGTCGGTGAAGGACACCTCGCCGTGCCCGAGCGGCTCGTCGTAGAGGCCCATCGTGTTGAGCATCCGCTCGACCTTGACGCCCGGGGTGTCGCGGGGCACCAGCACCATCGAGTGCCGGTGGTGGCGATCAGCGTCGGCATCGGTCAGCCCCATGAAGACGAAGATCTTGCAGTCCGGGTTGCCGACCCCGGTCGACCACCACTTGCGGCCGTTGATGACGATCTCGTCGCCGTCGACAACGGCGGTCGCGGCCATGTTGGTCGCGTCGGACGATGCCACGTCGGGCTCGGTCATCGTGAACGCCGAGCGGATCGCGCCGTCCAGCAGCGGCTCGAGCCACCGCTCGCGCTGCTCCGGCGTGCCGTAGCGCAGCAGCACCTCCATGTTGCCGGTGTCGGGTGCGTTGCAGTTGAGGACGAGCGGGGCGATCGCGGACCGTCCGGTGAGCTCGGCGATCGGCGCGTAGTCGACGTTGGTCAGCCCCTCGCCGCCGTCGGTGCCGAAGCGGGCGGCGTACTCCCCCGCGTGCTCCTTCGGCAGGAAGAGGTTCCACAGGCCCCGCGCGCGCGCCTTGTCCTTGAGCTCCTGCAGGACCGGGAGCGGCTGCCACGGGTCGCCCGTGCGCCTCAGCTCGGCGACCTCACGGTGGTACGCCGGCTCGATCGGGTCGATCTCCTCGGTGATGAACGCGGCCACCCGCGCGGTGAGGTCGGTGGCCCGGTCCGAGGGAGAGAAGTCCATGTGTCGCACCCTAGTGTGAGGGTCTGGGCACCGATCTGCCCGTCCGAGGAGTGCCAGTGAAACGATCCGCCGGTGTCGTCGCCGTCCTGCCGACGATGCTGCTGCTGGTCTGCGGGACGGCCTGCGGCGGTGGGTCCTCGGCGGGTTCGGGCGCGACGTCCGACGGGCCGGACCCCGACCGGAACGTGATCCGGCAGGGGCTGGCCGACGTGGTCGCCCGTGCCCAGCCGGGCCCCGGCGACGCCGCGGAGGGCCAGTGCTTCGGCAACACGCTGATGGGCCAGACGACGCCGCAGCAGCTGCAGGACGTCGGCGTCCTCGACGCGTCGTACCGCGTGGTCGAGCACCTGCCGAAGCTGCCCGAGGACCTGGCGGAGACCTGGGCGGGAGCCCAGCTGCGCTGCACCGACTTCGTCGAGCGCTCCGCGCAGGCCCAGGAGGAGATCAGCCACGGCGGGCTCGACCCGGAGGCGTACGCCGACTGCCTGCGCGGCGCCCTCTCCGAGGACGAGCTGCGGGCCGCGATGGTCGACACCCTCACCGGCGACTGGGGCGGGGCCGACCTCGACCGGTTCAGCGCGGCCCAGGGCGACTGTGCCGCTCGTTCGCCTCGCTGAACCCGAGCGCTGGAGCTGAGCGTCGTCCCCGGCGTTGACACCCGATGTGACCCCCATTACCCTGTGGGAAAAGTTTTCTGCAAGACGAAAACCTGCGATCCGAAGGACGTCACATGCTTGACGCGCTCACCGGGGCCCTGGGCGAGGTCCTCACCCCGACCTCGCTGCTGATGATGGTGATCGGAGTCGTCCTCGGCTTCGTGGTCGGCATCCTTCCGGGGCTCGGCGGTGCGGTCACCCTCGCTCTCCTCCTGCCCTTCACCTACTCGATGGACCCGATCCCTGCCTTCGCCCTGCTCCTCGGCATGTACGTGGTGGCGTCCACGGCAGGTGACATCACCTCCGTGCTGTTCGGCGTCCCGGGTGAGGCGTCATCCGCTGCGGTGGTCCTCGACGGCTATCCGATGACCCGGCAGGGCCAGGCAGGCCGTGCGCTCGGCGCCGTCCTCACCAGCTCCGCGGTCGGCGCCCTGGTCGGCATCGTGGTGCTGATCCTGGCCATCCCCGTCATCCGGCCCGTCATCCTCGCGATCGGCCCGCCGGAGTTCTTCGGGCTCGCCCTGCTGGGTCTCACGTTCGTGGTGACGCTGTCGTCCGGCCAGATGCACAAGGGCCTGCTGGCCTGCCTCTTCGGCGTGCTGGTCTCGCTCGTCGGCCTCGACCCCTCGACCGGAGTGCCCCGGTTCACCTTCGGCTCCCTCGACCTCTGGAACGGCGTGAGCATCGTGCCCGTCGTCATCGGGCTCTTCGGTGGCGCCGAAGTGCTCCAGCTGATGATGCAGAAGGGCAGCGTCGCCAACGTCACCGCCCCGCCCGACGCCGTCCAGGGCGTGAAGTCCGGCATCATGGACACGCTGCGGCGATGGCCGCTCGCGGTTCGCTCCGGCGCCATCGGCACCGCGCTGAGCCTCGTGCCGGGCATGGGCGGCTCCGTCGCGCAGTTCATCGCCTACGGCCACGCGAAGCAGGTCTCGAAGAAGCCCGAGGAGTTCGGCAAGGGCTCGGTGGAGGGCGTGATCGCGTCCGGTGCCACCGGCGTCGCCAAGGACTGCGGCTCGCTCATCCCGACCATCGCCTTCGGCATCCCGGGTTCGGCCTCCAGCGCCGTCCTGCTCAGCGCGTTCCTGATCCTCGGGCTCAACCCGGGCAAGGAGATGCTGACCACCGACCTCGAGGTGACCATGTCCATGGTCTGGATCACCTTCTTCGCCACCGTGGTGGCCGTCGGGGCCGCGCTCCTGCTGGTCCGTCCCCTGGCGAAGCTCACCTACATCTCAGGCCCCCTCCTGATCCCGTTCCTCATCCTGCTGCTCTCGATCGGCGCCTACAGCGAGGCCAACAGCTTCGTCGACATCGTGCTGATGCTGCTGTTCGTCGCCATCGGCGTCGCCTGCATCCGCTGGGACTGGCCGCGGGTGCCGATGCTCCTCGGCTTCGTGCTGGGCTCGATCCTCGAGCGCTACCTGTTCCTGTCCAACTCCCTCTTCGGTGCCGACTGGCTTCTGCGCCCGGCCTTCCTGGCCATCGCCGCCTGCATCGTCCTGGTCTTCGTGTCCTACGGCGTGAAGGTGCGCCGCGAACGCCGGACCACGCCCGCCCCCGAGCTCGACGAGGTTGCCCGATGAGCGCCAACACCCCCGCACACCCCCGCCGGCCCACCATCGACGCCGAGGTCCTCGGCGGCATCGTGCTGGCCATCGTGTTCGGTGGCGCCTTCTGGCTGGCCCGCGGCTGGGACCGCCAGGCGGCGATCTTCCCGCTGGGCGTCAGCGCCGCGGGGTTCCTGCTCGCGATCGCCCTGACGGTCCGCGCCCTGACGTCGCGTCGGATGCGCGCCGAGGCCGAGACGCCACACGAGGAGATCGCCGCCGACGACAACCTCGAGTACATCTTCCAGACTGCGACCGCCCGGCAGTGGATCGTCACGCTGGCATGGTTCGGCGGGTTCTTCGTAGCGCTCTACGTGCTGGGGCTCTACGCGTCGGCCCTCATCTTCACGGTCGCCTACCTCCGCACGCAGGACCGGCGCTCCTGGCTGTTCGTCATCGTCTACGCGCTGGTCCTGGTCGCCGTGCTGTACGGCGCCTTCACGGTGCTGCTCGCGAAGCCCGTCCCCCCGGGCTTCTTCGGGCTCGTCTGAGCCCAGACCGCACATCTCGGACCGAAGTTGTCACCCTCCAAGAAAGTAGAAACATGAAGAAACTGACCACCGTGGCTGCGCTCGTCGCCTCGGCCCTCGCGTTGAGCAGTTGCCAGCAGGGCTCGGGTTCCAGCAAGACCTCCGGAAACTTCGAGGGCGAGACGATCCAGCTGGTCGTGCCGTTCGACCCCGGCGGCGGCTACGACGCCTACGCCCGCCAGCTGGCACCCGCGCTCGCGGACGAGCTGGGTGCGAAGGTCGTCGTCGTCAACAAGCCCGGCGCCGGTGGCCTGATCGCCCTGAACGGGCTGCGCACCGCCAAGCCCGACGGCACGACGATCGAGATCCTCAACATGACCGGCACCATCGGCAGCGCGCTCGCGGAGGCCGACGGCGTGCAGTACGAGCCGGAGAAGTTCAGCTACATCGGTCAGATCGGCAGCGAGCCCGACCTCGTGATCGCGCGGTCCGACGGCGACATCTCGTCGTACGACGACCTTGTCTCGGCGTCCTCCTCTTCGGCCGTCAGGTTCGCGGCCACCGGGCCGGGCTCCAACGAGTACGTCGACCCGCTGGTGCTCGACGAGGCACTCGGCATCAACAGCGACGTGGTGACCGGCTTCGGTGGTTCCGGCGAGGCGGCCCTCGCGCTCCTCCAGGGCAATGTCGAGGCCTACTCGCGTTCCCTCTCGAGCCAGCTGCCCACCATCCAGAGCGGCGACGCCGTGCCGGTCCTCGT
The DNA here is from genome assembly GCA_025964835.1 of Nocardioides sp. Taxonomy (GTDB): domain Bacteria; phylum Actinomycetota; class Actinomycetes; order Propionibacteriales; family Nocardioidaceae; genus Nocardioides. The sequence continues at coordinate 14,292 of JAOPYB010000199.1, forward strand.
GCTCGGCAGCGAACGTCTCGAGGACTACCCGGACGTCCCCACCGTGCTGGAGGAGGCCTCCGACGCCGAGCAGAAGGCGATCCTGCAGTACCACGTCGACCTGCTCGAGAGCGGACGCACCATTGCCGCCCCGCCGGACATGGACGAGAAGCGCCTGGCCGAGCTGCGCGCGGCCTTCGCCAAGGTCGTCCAGGACCCCGAGTTCATCGCCGACGGCGAGGCGGCCGGCCGGCCGATCACGTTCCTCGGCGGCGAGGACGTCCAGAGCGAGGTCTCGGACCTCGTCGACGCCCCGGCTGACTACATCGACATCCTCAAGGCGGCCTACAGCGGCCAGTGAGGCCCTGACCGGCTAGACCCGATACCCCGCGACCCGGCCCGTGTCCCACGGACCGGGTCGCGGTCATTTCGGCGCCTTGAGCACGTTGCGGACGACGGGACCGGCGCGGGCCCGTGTCAGACGTCGACGAGGATCTCCTCGAGCCGCGCCGCCGCCGCGTGCAGGTGCCGCACCACGCTGAGCTGCCGCTTCTGGCTCATCCTGCCGACAGGGGCCGAGGCGTTGATGGCCGCGACGGTCAGACCACGCCGGTTCCGGACGGCCGTCGCCACCGACACGATGTCGTCGGCCTCGCGCCGGTTGTAGGAGTAGCCGCGCTCGCGCACCCTCTCGAGATCTTCGTCGAGCTCGGCCCGCTCCTCGGGCGAGAGATGGGCACCCTCGTCTCCCGCTGCGCTGGCCAGGACCTCCTCGAGCTGCGCCGGGGTCAGGTCTGCCAAGATCGCCTTTCCGGTCGCCGTGCGGTGCGCGGGGAAGAGCTGTCCGGTGCGATCCGCGACCCGGAGGGCGCGCTGCGACTCGGCGCCGGCGACGTAGCGGATGCGCCCGCCCTCGAGCTGGGCGAGGTGCACTGTCTCGTCGATGGTCACGGCGAGCTCGGAGAGGATCGGGCCGGCCAGCGCGCGGATGTCCATGCTGCGGACCGCGCCGTACCCGATCTCGAGCAGGGCCGGGCCGGCGGTGTAGACCCCGTGTCCGTCAGCCTGCCGCACGAAGTCGTGGTGCATCAGCATGGCCAGCAGCCGGTGGGCTGTCGAGTGCGCGACGTTGAGCGAGGTCGAGACGTCGGAGAGGCGGAGCTGCTGACGGTCGCGGAACAGCAGCAACAGTCGCAGTGCGTTGTCGACCGACGAGATGGGATAGGCGGGAGCCTTCTTCGCGGGCACGTCCTTGCCTTCCGCCTCAGCGGGGCTGTCGGCCACGGGTTCCTCGCTCTCGCTCTCGGTCATGGCACAGAGCCTGCGGCTCGCTGCACACGGGCTCAAGGCCGAGCCTGATCATAGACAGCACAGGGGGTGGTCAGCCCTTCTTGGCACGGTCGGCATGGTCACCGGCTCGGCAGGAAGATGTTGACCGTCTTCTGCTCGGTGAAGCTGAGCAGCTCGTCGAGCCCCTCCTCGGAACCGAGACCGCTCTGCTTCACGCCGCCGAAGTTCGTCCCCGGGAAGTGGCTCGACGTCCCGTTGATCCAGACGTAGCCCGCCCGGACGGCGCGGGCGGCGAGCAGCGCGCGGTTCAGGTCATTGGTCCAGATCGACGCGGTCAGCCCGTAGTCCACCCCGTTGACCATGCCCCACAGGTCGTCGTCGTCGCTCCATCGGGTGATCCCCAGGACCGGCCCGAACACCTCGTTTCGGAACAGCCGCATGTCGGGCGTCACCTCGGCGAAGAGCGTGGGCTCGAGCCAGTAGCCCCGGTCGAACTCGTCACCCTTCGGCCGGCCGCCGCCGGTGACCAGGCGTGCTCCGTCCTCGAGTGCGGCGGCCACGTGGCTGCGAACGTTGGCGAGGTGTCGCGCCGAGTTGAGGGGTCCCATTCCGGTGTCGTCGTCCAGCGGCATGCCCACCTTGATTCCCGCCATCGATGCGGCCACCCGGTCGACCACCTCGTCGTACAGATCGGCGTGCACCAACAGCCGACTCGTGGACCCGCAGGACTGACCCTGGTGGCCGAAGTTCATGGCCGTGACCGCCGCGGCGCTCACCGCGGCCGGGTCGGCGTCGGGAAAGACGACGAAGGGGTTCTTGCCGCCCAACTCCAGACTCACGTGCTTGACCGACGTCGTGGCCGCGAGCCGCTGGATCTCCATCCCGGTGGGGACCGAGCCGATGAAGGAGAGACGACGGACGGCGGGGTTCTGCACCAGCGCGGCTCCCGCCTCGCGCCCGGTGCCCGTGACGATGCTGACGACACCCGGTGGAAAGACGTCGGCGCACAGCTCGGCAAGGATGGACGTGGAGAGCGGCGACTCCTCCGAGGGCTTGAGGATCACCGTGTTGCCGGCGACGAGGGGCGCTGCGAGCCGCGAGGCGGCGAACATGAACGGGTGGTTGAAGGCGAGAATGCGCCCCACGACGCCATAGGGCTCGCGCACCGAGAAATGCAGCCCGGTCGCCGAGGCGGGGATGGTCTCCCCCTTGAGCTCGAGCGCCAGGCCGGCGAAGTAGTCCATGAGCGTCGTCGCCATCGAGACGTCCTTGACCATGCGGCTCCTGGTGTTCCCGGTGTCCTGGACCTCGAGCTCCAGCAGTTCGGGTGCCCGCAACGTCGCCCGCCGGGCAAGCTCCCTGACCAGCGCGGCCCGGTCCGTCGCGCTCGTCGCGGCCCACGGGCCGGCGGCCCGCTCGGCCGAGGCGACGGCACGGTCGACGTCGAGACGGCGTCCCGCGGGGACCTTGCCCAACGGCTCCTCGGTGCTCGGGTCCAGTGACACGATCCATTCGCCGTCGGCGGACGCACACAACTCGCCGTCGACGAGCATGGGGTATTCCTTGAGGTCGGTGTCGACGGGAGTCATCAGAGCCTTTCCAGTGGTGGCCGGGTATCGGCGCGAGGCAGGGAGCGGATCGGGGACGGTCAGGGAGCGAGGAGCCTGCGCGGGTTCTCGACGAAGAGGTTGCTCAGCTCCGCGTCCGTGGTGCCCAGGGCACGCAGCTGCCCGATGACCATGCGAAGCATCTCCGCGTGGGGCGGCAGCCAGTCGAAGAAGACGTCGGAGCTGATGACCACGTGCTCCGAGCCGAGTCTCTGGACGAGGTCGTACACGTCCTCGATGTGGACGGGGGCGTGGGGCATCATCGTGAGGACGGCGGTCATCTCGACGACCGCACCGGCCGCGGCCACGTCCTCGATCAGCGTCGCCGACGCGTTGATCGAGGGCGAGAACGGATGGGCGAAGAGCATGCGGTCGTGACCGATGTCGGCCGCCGCCTCGACCAACTTCACGCTCTCGGCCGTCGACAGGTGACCGGTCGACACGACGAGCCCGCGCTCCTTGGCGACATGGAGGACCTCACGCGCCTCCGGGCGGACACCGCCGGAGGAGTCGAGGATCGTGACCGCGCTCCGGTCCAGGTAGGGGCCCATCGACGGCAGGATCTTGTCGATGACCTGCCGGCGCACCACGCCGCCGTGGGCGTGGTCGTTCACCGAGCCCCAGGTTGGCATGAAGACGACCTTGGCGCCGTGCGCGGCCGCGGCCTCGACGGTGGTGGGCTGGATGCCCCCGATGAGCGGGTTGAGCGTGATCGAGGAGTGGACCGTGAAGGACGGGTCGTCCAGGGCGCTCGCCAGGATCAGGGCTCGGTCCATCGTCGGCCAGAAGTGCGACTTCAAGACGATGCCCGCCATCCCGGCATCGCGGGCGGACCGGACCAGGGTGAGGTCATCGGTGCGCTGTCCCCACTCGAGCCCCACGTCGGGATAGCCGTGGACGTGCATGTCGACGGCGCCCACGAGCGCGCGCTCGGCTCGTGGTGTCGAGCCCGGCCAGGAGATGGCGGGGGCGCCGGCCCTCGGGCCGGGCGCCGGCGTCTGCGGCTCGCTCATGCCTGGGGATCGATCAAGGGCTTCATCACGCCGTTCCGCATGGCCTGCATCGCCTGGGTGAGGCCGTCGAGCCCGGTGGCAGGCGTCAGCATGGCGTCCCAGTCGAACTGACCGCGGGATTCCTTGAGGAACTCCAGCGCCTTCCAGTAGTGGCCCACGTGCGCGGAGAGGGCCCCGACCACGGTGAGCTGCTTTCGGACCACGAGGCTCGGGTCCACCGGCACCCTCTCGCTCGAGGTCTGTCCCGCGACTCCGAAACGTCCTCCCGGCGCCAGGAGCTCGAGCCCCTCGCTGTAGGCCTGGGGCGCCCCCGACATCTCCAGCACGACGTCGGCGCCGCGCGAACCGCGGGTCGCGTCCCGGACGAGTCCCGCGCGCGCGGCCGGGTCGGGGACCTCCTCGAGGGAGATGAGCTGGGAGGCGCCGTAGGCCTTGGCGATCTCGAGCCGCGGCCCAGGGGCTCCGACGGCAGTGATGTGCTGGATGCCGGTGTGGTGGAGCATCGCGACGGCGAACAGCCCGAGGGGCCCGGTCCCCTGCACGACGACGGACTCATGGCTCTCGACGACTCCCACCCGCTCGAGGAGGTGGACGACAGTGCGCAGCGCGCAGCTGGAGGGAGCCGCCCAGTCGTCGGGCACCTCGTCGGGGACCTTCACCCGTCCCGAGGTCGGGAAGACGTAGCAGTACTCCGCAAACGCGCCCGTCAGCCCGGGGAAGCTGTTGACCGAGACGCGTCCGTAGCTCTGGCGGTTCAGGCACAGGGACGGCGACCGGCCCACGCCGCAGTAGTAGCAGTGGCCGCAGGGGGCGTGGGTCCACACGATCCTGTCGCCGGGGGCCAGGGACTGACCGATCGAGTCGACCTGGGGTCCGTCACCGAAGGCGACCACCTCGCCGACCATCTCGTGGCCCATGATCGAGGGCAGGTTCTTCTGGTCGGCGGTGAATCCGGAACCGAGCCAGGTGTGAACGTCGGTGCCGCAGACGGACGCCCGCAGGACCCTGGCGAGGATGGCGCCCGCCTCGAGCTCCTGGGGTACGTCGACCGACTCGACGGTCGTGGGCGTCCCGAAGGCCGTGAGGAGCGCTGCTCGGCTCCTGAGTGGATAGTTCACCGGTTGTTCCCTTCAGAGGATGAGTGGGCCCTAGCCGGGCGTGGGCTGCGTTCGGGTGGTCTTGGCGGCGTCGCCCGCCACCCGGCGCTCGATCGCGCCGAGGGTCTGGTCCATGACGAGCGCGAAGGCCAGCACGACGAGAATGCAGAAGTACACGGCGCCCGCGTTGAACTGCACGCGGTAGGCGGTGATGAGCGTCCCGATGCCCCCGCTGGTCGAGGCGAGCATCTCGCACACGATGACGGCGATCAGCACCAGGCCGCCACCCAGGCGCAGTCCCGAGACCACGACGGGGAGAGCGGCGGGAATCAGGACCTTGGTCAGGAGCTGGCGGGGTGAGGCGCCCATGCTCTGGGCGGAGCGGCGCAGGCCCTCATCCACGGAACGGACGCCGCTCGCCGTCGTCAGCAGGACCGGGATCACCCCGTAGAGGCTGGCGAACAGGACCTTGGAGACCTGCCCCGGGCCCAGCCACACCGAGATCAGGGGGTAGACGACGACCAAGGGGACGGCGTAGAGGGCACCGAAGATCAGCAGCAGGAAACGGAGCCTCGGCGAGGTGCCGATCACGAACCCCGCGACGATCCCCACCAGCCACGCGAAGACCAGCGCGACGAGTATGGCGGACAAGGTGGGCCACAGTGACCCGACGATCGGCGACCACTGATCGGCTCCGGCCCGGAGAGACGCCGAGAGCGGCACGATGAAGGCGCTGGGTGCCGACATGAGGCGCGGAACCAGCTCCCAGCAGACGAGGAGCAGCGCCACGACCGCGAGGCGCCAGCCCAGCAGCGTCCGCCGCGACCTGTCCCGCTCTGGCTCCGGGAGCGCGACGTCAGCCACTGGCCGACCCCGGACCTCGTCGACCGTGCTCACTCCTGACTCCTGATCAGTCGCCACAGGCGGTTGCGCAGGTGCAGGAACTTCTCCGTCTCGGTGATCTCCACCGGGCGAGGCCTCGGCAGGTCGATGAGGACACGCTCGACCACGCGCCCGGGGCGAGCCGCCATCACGATGACCTCGTCGGAGAGATAGACCGCCTCCGCGAGGTTGTGGGTCACGAAGATGACCGTGTTGTGGATCTCGTCCCAGAGACGGAGGAGCTCCTCGCCCATGTCCATCCGGGTCTGCTCGTCCAGGGCGCCGAACGGCTCGTCCATGAGCAGGACGGCGGGCCGCTGGATCAGGGCCCTCGCGACCGCCACCCGCTGCCGCATGCCTCCCGAGAGCTCACGGGGGTAGCGGTCGGCGTAGCCGGCGAGGCCGACCTTCTCCAGGAGCTCGCGCCCTCGCGCCTCACGCTCGGCGCGGGGGTCCTTGCGCAGCTCCAGCGGGAAGGCCACATTGTCCAGCGCGCTGCGCCATGGGAGGAGGCAGGCGTCCTGGAACGCGACGGCGACCTTGTCGGGCTGCGGCCCGGTGACCTTGGCACCGGCGACGTATCGATCTCCCGCCGTCGGCGTGATGAGTCCGGCGAGAATCATGAGCAGCGTCGACTTGCCGCATCCGCTGGGGCCGACGATCGAGACGAACCGCTTGGGCCCCGCGCTCACGTCGACGTTCTCGAGGGCGGGGACGGGCCCGCGCGCGGTGTGGTAGGAGTGCTGGATCCCGGTCACCCGGATGACCGCCTCGTCGGTCAGAGGGCGTTCCGCGTTCAGCTGGGGGATGGTCATCAGGTTCCTTCTCTCCAACGGTCTTGTCGTCGTTCACACCAGCGCAACAGCTCGTTGAGGGCTATGCCGATGACTGTGATGACCGCGATCACGGCCAACAGGGGGGCGACCTGGAAGGTCTGCCCGTAGAGGTTCACGAGGTAGCCCAGCCCCTGCCGAGACACATACATCTCCGCGATCAGGACCCCTGTGATGTTGAGGATCATCGCGATACGCGCGGCCTCCAGCAGTGTGGGCATCATCGACCGGAGGTAGATCTTCGAGAAGACCTCGCGGCGCCTGGCGCCCTGTGAGCGCGCCATCGCGACCAGGTTCGGGTCGACGCTCGCGATTCCGACCATCGTCGCCATCACGATCACCGCGAAGGAGCTGAAGGCTCCGAACGCGATCTTCTGGTCCCCGCCGATCCCGATGACGAGGATGAACAACGGCAGGAAGAGCGACTTGGGCACGCTGAGCAGGAAGGTCAGGAACCCGACGGACACCTGGGCGACCAAGGGCCACGAGCTCAGCAACAAGCCCAGCCCGACGCCCAGGACCAGCGCCAGGACGAAGGCCACCAGGACGTAGGTCAGGGTGATGCGCACGTCGAAGAAGAGGCCCCCGGCCACCAGGTCGGAACCCGCCGACGCGATGACCGAGGGTGCCGGCGCGGTCTCGGGTGTGAGGACCCCGAGCCGCGCCAGCAGCTCCCACGTCGCGAGAAGGACCACGAGCAGGCCGACCGCCAGCTGGGCGTCCCGCGTGGAGTGCAACAGTCTCGTCATGACCACTCAGGACACGAACTGATCGGTGAAGATCTCCTCGGCCGGCGGCAGGCTGCCCTGCGCGTCGAGTCCAGCGACCGAGGCAAGGGACAAGGCGTTCTCGATCCAGACGGGATCGATGGCGCCGTCGGGGGACAGCGACATGATCGTCGACTCGTACTCCTCCTCGGCCAGGGCGCCGGAGATGCCTTCCTTCTCCTCGATGAGCTTCAAGGCGTACGCCTTGTCCTCCTGCAGCTTCACGACGCCCTGGTAGATCGAGGTGAGCGCTGCCTGGATCTGCGTGGCGTTGTCCGCGATGTCCGCGTCGGTGGCGACCCAGCCGTCCGGGATCGTGGGCTCCATGTCCTGGCCCAGGTCCGAGACGACCTTCCCGCCGTCCATCACTGCCTGGTAGCTCAACGGAGGGAGCTGGACGATCGCGTCCACGCGGCCGCGGGACAGGTTCTCGTTGAGGGCGCCGTAGCCCAGCGCCTGGTTCTTCCAGGTCACGCCGGCGTCCTCGGCTGCCCACAGGGAGAAGAACTCGCCCGTGCCACCCGGGTTGCCGATTCCCACGTTCTTGCCGTCGAGATCGGCCGTGCTGGCGATCGAGCTGTCAGCGGCTGCGACGACCAGCCACCCGGCGGACGTCGCCATCCCCGTGCCGACCAGCTTCTGGTCGATGTTGTGGGACCGCGAGACCGCCACACCCTCGGGGTTGAAGCTGATCAGGTCGGCCTCCCCCGCGGTGAGCGCCTCGGTGGCGGCACCGCCGCCCTGGTAGGCCGTGATCTCGACCGAGAGGCCGTTGTCCTCGAAGTAGCCCTGCTCCTCTGCGGCGTAGACGCCGAGGTACGGGCCGTAACCGGCGGCCGCGAGACCGATGCGGAACTTCCCGGAGTCACTGCTGCTGGCCTTCTCGCGCGGATTGGCACAGGCGGTGACGGAGAGGCCGAGGACTGCGGCCAGGGCGGCCGCGCCGATGGAGCGTCGATTCATTGATTTTCCTTCGAAGTCAGATCCAGAGCGGCGCCCGAGCGGAACCCTGACATTCGGATGTTTTCTCGTGGACAGAAAGAATGTCTGCTGGGAAGTGACGATACTCACGGCCGGCGAGCGGTGTCAACGGACTGCCACGGGCGGACCCCGCCCGGAAGGACAGCTCGTCGGTCCTGCGGGCGCCCGAAAGCCCCCGGCGACGCGTCCGGAGGCGCGTCCCCGGGGGGCTCTGGGCGGACCGGACTAGACGAAGATGGACAGGTTCTTGGCCAGCAGGACCGACTGGTCCAGCAGCAGGGTGCGCCGGCAGACCTGCCAGTCGTCCCCGACCTTGCGGAGCCGGTCTCGACGGCGTCCGACCAGGAAGTCGGTCTCGTCGGCCACCCGGTTGCGGTAGACGAGGAAGCGGCAGCTCACCTCGACCTCGGGCAGCGAGATCTCGTCCAGCCGGATGTTCGTCACCAGGTGCGAGACCCGGGAGACGGGCTCCTCGGCCCAGTGCACACCCGTCTGCAGCTGCGTCACCCGCATCTCGACGGTGTCCTTGGGCTCGTCGAACCAGCAGACCTCGGCGCCCGCGCGCGTCTGCTCAAGGCTGTCGACGTCGTCGTACTTGACGTTCATGCGCATCGGCACGGAGTACTGGTAGTCGTCGGCCAGCATGGCCAGCCACTCGGTGTAGCGCCTCTCGTCGAGCAGGTCTGCCTCGCGGAAGAGGAAGTCGCTGATCTCGTAGTGCAGCGCCATCCGCTCGATCGACGTCGGTGCGGTCATCTCGGTGGTCCCTTCCTGCGTCGCGCTCACGACTCGGTCGCCTCGCGTGCGTTGATGGCGTCGTTCCGGTCGTCGACGGCGGCCCGGCGGGTGAGCTCGGGCCAGCCGAGGTTGTCGACGAACTCGGCCCAGCGCCGGTAGAAGGCGCGGGCGTTGACCTCGCCGGCGATGGCGTGGTCGGAGTGCACGGCGCCGGGCAGCTCGCTGAGCCGCTCGCGGCCCAGGCCCTGCTGGTAGTTGTAGGGGAAGCGACGCGCGACGACGCCGCTGCTGGCCTGGGTCGCGTAGTCCCAGTTCTCCATGTCGTCCTGCTCGGTCATGCCACCCGGGCCGGCGTAGCGCATGTAGTACTGGCGCAGCCACTCGCGCACGAAGTCGGGCGCGGACTTGTCGACGACGAACCAGCGCCACACCTCGGTCTCGGTGGCGCTGATCGGGTGCGCGACGAGGATCGTGCGCGGGAATCCGGCGGAGAACGACATGTTCGGGAACATCGTCGCGGGACCGCGGCCCCCGAGGGGACGACCCTCCGCGCGCAGCTTCTCGGCGCGCTTCGCCCAGGCGGCGTCGAAGTACTCGGTGAGCTCGGGCTCGGCGAACTCCGGGTAGGGCAGCTCGTACCCGAGGTTGTCCGAGGCGCCGTGGCCCAGGCGGAAGGACGTCTTCATGCGGCCCTTGGAGAAGCCGCCCTGGTTCTGACGCTCGCCGTGCCGGCGCTTGCCGCGGCCACCGGGGCCGATGCCGACGGCCTCGACCGAGGCGTGGGTGGACGCGCCGTGGTAGGTGTCGCCCAGGAAGTTCTCGGACACGAACTTCCAGTTGGACTTGATCCGCCACTTCATGACCCCGCGGAAGACCTCGGTCTCCCCCTCGGTGCCGTCGAAGGCGTCGGTGAGGTTGTCGAGCCACCAGTGGAACTCGCCGGCGTACTCCTCGAACTCGGGCGCCTCGGGGTCCCAGGTCGCGAAGATGAGGCCCTTGTAGTTGTGCACGCGGGGGCAGCGGACCAGGCCCCACTTGGCCTTGTCCAGCTGGCCCTGGTAGGCGGACTTCATGTGCGGCACGCCGTGCAGGTCGCCGGGGACGTCCACCAGGGAGCCGTCGATCGAGTACGACCAGGCGTGGTAGGGACACGTGAACTGCATCGTGTTGCCCTCGTCGTAGCGCGAGACCCGCATGCCGCGGTGACGGCAGGAGTTCAGCAGGACGAACACCTCGCCCTTGTCGTCGCGGGTCATCAGCACGGGGTCCGAGCCCATCCAGGAGCTGAAGAAGTCACCCGCGTTCGGGACCTGGCTGGCGTGGCCGACGAACAGCCAGGCCCGGGGGAACAGGTTCTCGAGCTCCATCTTGTGGATGCGCTCGTCGACGAAGATCTCGCGGCTGATCTGCCCGCTCTCCACGTCGATCAGGTCGCTGACGCGGATCTGCTCCGCGCTTCGCTCCAGGTCTTCGATGCTCATGACTTCCTCTCAGGTGGGACGGGGGTGGTGCGCGGGTCAGGCAACCGGTGCCATCCCGGACGACAGGGCAAGGAGGGCGCGCTGGACGTCCTCCACGGGCTGGCCGGCCGCCCAGGCGGACCGGCACGCGGCGACACCGCGCGGCCAGCCGAAGGTGACGCCGGCGACGAAGCCGCCGCCTCGCGAGTACAGGGCGACCGTCTTCGCGGATCCGCGGACGTCGAAGGTGTGCAGCTCGACCCGGTCGGCATCGTGCGGGCGGCCGACCATCTGGATCTTGGTGCCGAACTGGTCGGACCAGAAGTACGGCGCCTTCGCGGCCTCCGCGGGTGCGAGCGGGTGGATGATCTGCTGGGCGACGACGTGCGCCTGCTCGACCGCGTTGGTCCAGTGCTCGACGCGGCGGTAGACGTCCGTGGCGGGATCCCAGCGCCGTGCGACGTCGCCGACGGCGTACACGCCCTCGGCGGCCTGCACGGCACAGCCCTCGTCGACGAGGACACCGTCCTCGAGCGGGATCCCGGAGGAGGCCAGCCATTCCGTGTTGGGCGTGGTGCCGATGCCCACGACGACGGTGGCGGCCTCGCGCGAACGACCGTCGGCGAAGCGCACGACGGCACCGTCCCGGGTGGTCTCGATGGCGGCGACCGACGCCTCGGTCAGCACGTCGACGCCCTGCGAGCGGTGCAGCTCGGTCAGGTGCTGGCCGACCTCGGCCCCCAGCGCCCGCGCGAACGGGGCCTGCAGGGCCTCGGCCATGGTGACGTCCACGCCGAGCGAGCGGGCCGACGAGGCCACCTCGGCACCGATGAAGCCCGCGCCCACGACCATCAGCGGGCCGCCACCGGCGAGGGCCCGGGACAGCTCGCGCCCGTCGCGCAGCTCGCGCACCGCGAACACGCTCTCGTGGTCGCCCAGGGCGCCGGGGAGGGTCCGCGGCCGCACGCCGGTGGCGATGACCAGGGCGTCGTACTCGACCTCGTCACCTCCCTCGACCTGCACCAGCCGCTCGTCGATGTCGAGCGCGGTGGCGCGCTGGCCCAGCCGGCCCTCGACCCCGAGGCCGTCCCAGCCGCCCGCGCCGAGGAGGCCGATCTCGTCCTCGGTCATCGAGCCCACGAGCACCTGCTTGGACAACGGCGGCTTGTCGTAGGGCAGCTCGCGCTCCTCGCCGAGCATCACGATCTCGCCGTCGAACCCGCCGGAGCGGAGGTCCTGCGCGGTCCGCACACCCGCGACCGACGATCCGACGATGACGACCCGCTCACTCATCGGCTGGCCCGCCGGCGGCCTGCGTCCAGATCGCGGAGACCGGGCAGCTGCGGACCGCCTCCTCGGTGGTGTCCAGCTCGTCCGGCGCGACTGCGTCGTCGAGGACGACGACCATGCCGTCGTCGTCGAGGTCGAAGTGCTTGGCGTCGATGGCGACGCAGTTGCCGTAGCCCTGGCACTTGCCGATGTCGGCGTGAATTCGCATGGTCCCTCTTATCAAGACGGTTTAATGGCAATACCATTAAACTATGAACGACGAACCCTCCTGTCAAGCCTCGCCCTTCGAGGAGCTGTTCAGCGGCACCGGCGCGGCCCTGTTCTCCTTCGCGATGGGCCTCTCCGCCGTGGCCGCCCCGCTGCTGGCCCTCTCGGCGGGCTACCACGCCGGAGAGGTCGGCGTGTACGTGGCCGGCTCCGCCTTGGCCCAGCTCGCGACCCGGGGCGCCATGAGCGTCCTGATGAGGCGGATCGCGGACAAGCAGTTCGTCGTTCTCGCCGGCTTTGCCATGGCGCTCTCGTGCGCGCTGTTCGTCGGCTCGACGGCCTGGTGGGCCTTCCTCGCCTCCCAGGTCTTCCAGGGGGTGGCCCGAGGCCTGTTCTGGACCGGCACCCAGACCCATGCGGTGCGCACGTCGAGATCGTCGGTCGGCGCCATCGCGAAGGTGAACCTGGCCTCGGGGATCGGGCTGATCACGGGTCCGGTCGTGGCCGGGCCCATCGTCGACCACTGGTCCGCCGCCCGGGCCCTGACGGTCGCCGCGATCAGCGGCCTCGTCGTCGTGCTCCCCGCGGCGCTGATGGTGCGCCTGCCGCCGATGCGGCCCGCGAGGCCCGACGGGGCGACCACCGCCGTCTGGCGGCGTCCGGGAGTGGGGATGGCGAGCTGGGCCGGCGCCAGCGCCGGGGCCTGGCGCAGCCTGATGAACTCCTACGTCCCGATCATCCTCGACCAGGCCCGGCAGTCCTCCTCGGTCATCGGCGTCGTGGTCGGGGTCTCGAATGCCACCTCCATCGCCGGGGGTGCGGCCGCAGGCTGGATCCGCGAGGCCCGGCTGCGGTCCTGGCTGGTCGGCGGCATCCTCGTGACCGGCCTGGGGCTGACCCTGTTCGGACTCCTGGCGGGGCATGCGCTGGTCGCCGGCGCCGCGCTCGCACTGTCCGGTGCGGGTGCCGGCCTGCTGCAGACGGTCGGGCCCGCCCTGGCCACGGAGGCGGTGAGCCCCGAGGAGCGCGGCGAGGCGATCGCCTCTGCCGGCACGTTCCGGGCCGCCGCCCTGCTCGCCGCTCCGCTCGCCGTGGCCGGACTCATCACCGTCACCACCCTCCCGGTGGCCGTCGCCATCGCCGGGGCGGCCCTGGCGCTGCCGCCGCTGCTGAACCGCCGACGGTCCACATAGGATCGCCGGGACGAAGGAGACTCGCGTGCCAGAAGACATCGCCACGGACCTGACCGACGGGCTCTTCCGGCCGGTGGTCGGGACCCGCATGTCCGCGACGATCGTCGACCAGATCCGTGCCCTGATCCGCTCGGGCCAGCTGCCCGTGGGCGCGCGCCTGCCGGCCGAGCGTGACCTCTGCACCCGGTTCGGCGTCAGCCGGCTCACGGTCCGCGAGGCGCTGCGGATGCTCGAGGCCAACGGCCTGGTGACCATCCGGCTCGGCCGCGAGGGCGGCGCCTTCGTCTCCGTCCCGACGACCGGGCAGGTCGGCCAGGGCATCACGGACCTCCTCACGTCGGCGGCCGTGTCGTCCGCCGACGTGACCGACGCGCGGAGCGTCCTCGAGCTCGGCTTCCTGCCGCAGGTGTGCGAGCGGGCCACCGATGCCGACATCGAGCACCTCCGCGCCCTGTGCGACCACGCGGAGAGGGCTCGACTGTCGGGTGGCTACGACGTGGAGATGTCGTTCGAGTTCCACCGCCAGCTCGTCGCCGCGACCCACAACCCCGCGGCCGTGATGCTCGTCGACGCGTTCCGCGACCCGATCCTGCAGTCCCTCAGCGAGGCCCGCCACGTCGGCACGTCCGGCGTCGAGGAGCACCGCGCGATCGTCGAGGCCGTCGCCACCAAGGACGCCGATCTCGCCGTGGAGCTGATGAGCCACCACCTGCACCGCACCGTCCAGCGGCTGCGGCACGCCGACTGATCCCCGGGACGATTGCCATGCCGTTCGGGGTCGGCTAGTCTTCTCTAACAAGAAAAGTTTTCTGCACAGTAGGACGAATGAACACTTTTGGGATCATCGGGCTCGGCCGCATGGGGTCGTCGCTGGCGCGGGCGCTGCTCGCGCAGGGCGTCGTCGTGCACGGTCAGGACCGGGACGCGGACACGGCTGCAGCCGCCAGCTCCGACGGCGTCACCGTCCACGACGACCCGGCCTCGCTGTGCGCGGCCGTCGACGTCCTGGTGACCTCGCTGCCCACGGTCGACGCGGTCGTCTCCTGCCTCACCGAGCTGGCCCCGCACGTGCGGGCCGGGACCCTCGTCCTGGAGACGTCCACCTGCGCTCCGGAGCACGCCGCCGCGCTCGCGCCGGTGCTCGAGGCCAGGGGCGCGACCTTCGTCGACTGCCCCGTCAGCCGCAAGGCACCGCACATGACGATGCTGGTCGGCGGCCCCCCGGGTGTGCTGGGCGAGAGCGCCGCGGCCCTGGAGCTGGTCTCCGACGACCTCGTCTACTGCGGTCGCCTCGGCGGTGGCTACGCCGTCAAGCTGCTCAACCAGTACGTCAAGTACTCCCGCTTCCTCGCGGCCTCCGAGGCGCTGCTGTTCGCGCGCGGCGAGGGTCTCGACGCCAACGCGGTCCTGCGCGGCCTGCTGTCCGGGACCGGTGCGGAGGCCGGCCTCGGCACCGCCGAGGAGTTCTTCACCGGCGACCGCGAGGCGATCGAACGGCACGCCCCGACGGACACGATCGTGAAGGACGTCGAGCTGGCCCGGCGGATGCTCGGCGGTGCCGGCTTCCGCAGCCCGACCTTCGACGCCCTCGCCGAGTTCTTCCTCGCCGCCGGCGTCACCGACCTGCACGACCGGCCCTACCCCGAGAGCGCTTCCCTGCTCGAGGCCTTCCGCTACGCCGCCCGAAAGGACAGTTGATGTTCGCCGAGTCAGGGCCTGCCACCACCACCGAGGACGTCGCCTTCGAGGCGTCGCGGCACGCGGTCGCCACCGCCTGCCGGATCCTCGCCCATCGGGGGCTGGCCGAGGACGTCCTCGGCCACGTGAGCGTGCGCACCGTCGGGGGGCTGCTCGTCCGCTGCCGGGGCGCCAACGAGCGCGGCCTGCTCTTCACGGATCCGGTGGACGTCCGGGAGGTCGACGAGGACGGTGAGCTGGTCGACCAGGGCGACCACGGCTATGCGCCCCCCAACGAGCTGCCCATCCACGCCGAGATCCTCAAGGCGCGCCCCGACGTCAGCTCCGTCGTGCACGTGCACCCGCCTGCCGTCGTGGCCGCGGACCTGGCCGGGCTCGCGCTGCGACCCATCGTCGGCGCCTACAACATCCCCGCCAGCCGGATGGCCAGCGACGGAATCCCGACCTACCCCCGCAGCGTGCTGGTGAACTCCGCGGCCCTGGGTCGAGAGCTCGCCGAGGCGCTCGGCGACAAGCCGGCATGCATCATGCGGGGTCACGGCATCGTCACCGTCGGCACCACCGTCGCGGAGGCCGTGAGCCGGGCCCTCAGCGTGGATGCGCTAGCGCGAATGACCCTCTGGGCGACCGTCAACGGGCGACCCCCCGCGCCCCTGCCTCCCGAGGACATCAGCACCCTTCCCGATCTGGGCGCCTCCTTCAATGACTCGCAGATGTGGCGCTTCAACGAGGCCGCGCTGGCCGCCGGTGGCTTCGCCCTGTGATCGCAGCCGGGCTACGCGACACTCCAGCCGAGGTCGCGCCGCCCGACGGTCAGGCCGGGAAGGACTCGCCGTTCTCCGCCATCGAGCGGAGGTACGCCGTCGGCCGGAAGCGGTCGCCGTACAGCTCGGCCAGCTCGTCGGCCCGCGCGACGAAGGCGGCCAGCCCGATCTCGCCGTCCCCTGACTCGGACGCGGCCTGGTAGCCGGTCATGTACTGCGCTGCCCCGCCGGTCATGGGCGGGAAGCCGATGCCCATGATCGAGCCGATGTTCGCGGCGGCCGCCGAGGTGATGACGCCCTCCTCGAAGCACTTCGCGGTCTCGAGCGCCTCGACGACGAGCAGCCGGTCCTTCACGTCCTGGAACGGGATCTGCTCCTCGGCCACCGGGAACGTCTCGGCGAGCCCGGCCCACAGCGACTGTCGCTTGCCGTCCTCGTCGTAGTCGTAGAAGCCCGCACCCTCGAGCCGCGACGGGCGACCGATCTCGATCATCTTCTCGACCACCCCGTAGCCGGGGTGCGCCTCGATCGTGACGCCGTCGCGCTCGGCGGCCTGCTCGGTCGCCGTGCGGATCTTGGCCATCAGCTCCATGTTCAGCTCGTCGCTGAGCTGGAGGGTGCCGACCGGGTAGCCGGCCTGTGTGGCCGCTCGCTCCAGCGAGATCGGGTGCACGCCCTCGGCGAGCATCGCGAGCCCCTCGGTGACCATCGTGCCGATGACCCGAGAGGTGTAGAACCCGCGGCTGTCGTTGACGACGATGGGGGTCTTGCGGATCTGCTGGACGACGTCGTACGCCTTGGCCAGCGCCTCGTCCGAGGTCTCCGCACCGCGGATGATCTCGACCAGCGGCATCTTGTCGACGGGCGAGAAGAAGTGCAGCCCGATGAAGTTCTTGGGCCGGTCCACGCCGGACGCCAGCTCGGTGATCGGCAGCGTCGACGTGTTCGAGCAGAGCAGGGCGTCGGGGTTCACGAACCCGGCGATCTCGGCGAACACCTTGGCCTTGAGCGCCGGGTCCTCGAAGACCGCCTCGATCACCAGGTCGCAGCCCGCGAGGTCGGCCGGGTCCTGGGTGGCCGTGATCCGGCCGAGCACCTCGGCCTTCTTCTCCTCGGTGCTCCTGCCGCGCGAGATGGCCTTGTCGAGCAGCTTCGCGGAGTACGCCTTGCCCTTCTCGGCGTTCTCCACGGCGACGTCCTTGAGGACGACCTCCATGCCCGCGCGGGCGCAGGAGTAGGCGATGCCGGCGCCCATCATGCCGGCGCCGAGGACGCCCACCTTGACGGCCCTGTACGGCGGGATCCCGTCGGGACGGAGCGACCCGGAGTTGATCGCCTGCAGGTCGAAGAAGAACGCCTGGATCATGTTCTTCGAGCCCTGGTTGACGATCAGGTTCGTCAGGTAGCGCGACTCGATCCGCGAGGCGGTGTCGAAGTCGACCTGCGCCCCCTCGACCGCGGCGGACATGATCGCGCGCGGCGCGGGGTACACGGCGCCCTTGGTCTGCTTGCGCAGCAGCGCCGGGAAGGCCGGGAGGAACGCCGCGAGCTTGGGGTTGCTGGGCGTGCCGCCGGGCATCTTGTAGCCGGGCTGGTCCCACGGGTTCTGCGAGGCGTCCGGGTTGGCCTTGATCCACGCCTTCGCGGCCGGGACCAGCTCCTCGCGGCTGGCGACGAGCTCGTCGACCAGGCCCTTCTCGCGCGCCGCGTCGGGCTTGAACTGGGTGCCGGGGAGCAGCACGTCCATCAGCGCGGGCTGCAGGCCCAGGAGGCGTACGACGCGCGTGACGCCGCCGCCGCCGGGCAGCAGCCCGAGGGTCGACTCGGGCAGCCCGAGCGAGACCTTGGGGTCGTCGACGACGATGCGGTGGTTGGCGGCCAGGCAGATCTCGAAGCCACCGCCGAGGGCGGCGCCGTTGACGGCGGCCACGACCGGCCGCGGGAAGAGCTCCAGGCGGCGCAGCCCGGCCTTCACGGCCTCGCCCATGGCGAAGACCGACGGGGCGTCGGCCCGGGTCGCCTGGACCATGCTCTTGAGGTTGCCCCCGGCGAAGAACGTCTTCTTGGCGCTGGCGATCACGACACCGGTCACGCTGTGCTCGTCCGCGGCCAGCTCGTCGTACAGCCGCTGCACGGCGGCGGCCATCGAGGTCAGGTAGAGCTCGTTCATGGTGTTCGCGCTGGCGGTCGGGTCGTCGAGGGTGAGCGTGACGATGCCGTCCGCGTCGCGGTCGTAACGGACGGCGGTCTGCTGCTCGGTGGTGCTGGTGCTCATCTGAAGTCCTGTCTGGGGCGGTGGTCGAGGAAGGACGAAGTCCTGTCTCGAAACCACGGGTTCCGGAGTTCTGGGTGGCGGGGCTCTGGGTTGCGGTGGTCTTGTGCCTCACCGGGTCTCGACACGCGGGTCACGGCTTCGTTCCTCAGCCGTGCCGCTCGGTCGACCACCAACAGCTGGACTGACCTCGTCCTCGGTCAGACCAGCTCGACGATGGTGGCGATACCCATGCCCCCGCCGACGCAGAGCGTGGCGAGGCCGCGGCGCAGGTCACGACGCTGGAGCTCGTCGACGAGGGTGCCGAGGATCATCGCGCCGGTGGCGCCGAGCGGGTGGCCCATGGCGATCGCGCCCCCGTTGACGTTGGTGATCTCGTGGCTGATCCCCAGGTCCTGCATGAAGCGCATGGCGACGGCCGCGAAGGCCTCGTTGATCTCGAAGAGGTCGATGTCCTCGACCTCGAGGCCGGCCTTGGCGAGGGCCTTGCGGGCCGCCGGGGCGGGGCCGGTCAGCATGATCGTCGGGTCGGCGCCGGAGACAGCGGTCGCGATGATCCGGGCGCGCGGAGTCATGCCGAGGTCGGTGCCGACCTGCTCGGAGCCGATCGCCATGATCGCGGCGCCGTCGACGATGCCCGACGAGTTGCCGGCGTGGTGGACGTGGTCGATCTTCTCGACCCAGTGGTACTTCTCGAGCGCCACGTCGTCGAAGCCGGCCTGCTGGCC
>JAOPYB010000142.1 GCA_025964835.1 Nocardioides sp.
A
This sequence comes from Nocardioides sp., assembly GCA_025964835.1. Lineage (GTDB taxonomy): Bacteria > Actinomycetota > Actinomycetes > Propionibacteriales > Nocardioidaceae > Nocardioides. The sequence goes on from JAOPYB010000142.1 coordinate 2, forward strand.
CCTTTCCATGTGCCTGGTCCGGCTGCCGGTCGACCGCGAGGGCCTGCACTGCATCCCGCTGTACGACGAGGTCCCGGTCGCCGTCGTGGGGGCCGAGCATGTGGCGACCGTGATGGACGAGCTGACGCTCGCCGACCTCGAGGGCGAGCAGCTCGTGCTCCCCCACGACTCCGGCTGGACGCCCACCGCCGCTCAGCTCGACTGGCCGCCGATGTCGGTGAAGGATGCCGCCGAGGTCGTCGCGAGCGGCACGGGGATCCTGATCGTGCCGATGTCGGTCGCCCGGCTGCACCAGCGCAGGGACACGGCGTACCGCCCCGTCACCGACCTCCCGCCCACCAGGATCGGTCTCGCCTGGCGGGTCGACGACGAGGACCCGCGGGTCCAGACGTTCATCGGGATCGTCCGAGGGCGGACCGAGCGCAGCTCGCGCGACTGATCCGCGCGTGCGGAGGATCACCCGTGGGTCGACGCTGTCAGGTTGCTTTCAGGTCTCTCCCGCGACACGGTTTGCGGGTGACTTCCCCACCAGGCGACACCCCTTCCCACCCCGCTCTCGACGTGCACGTCGAGGAGGACCACGGCGGCGGCCTGGACAGGGTCGTCTTCGGCATCAGCGCTGCGATCGCGGTCCTCTTCCTCGTCTGGGGCTTCGTCAGCACCGACTCGCTTGCGAGTGTCTCGGGCGACTCCCTCGACTGGACGATGGCCAACACGGGCTGGCTCTTCGTGCTGACCTCGAGCGGCTTCGTGGTCTTCGTGATCTGGCTGGCGCTGAGCCGATTCGGCACCATCACGCTCGGTCGCGACGACGAGGAGCCCGAGTTCAGGACGATCTCCTGGGTGGCGATGATGTTCTCCGCCGGCATGGGCATCGGCCTGATGTTCTACGGCGTGAGCGAGCCGATCACGCACTTCGCCACCCCGCCTCCCGGTACGGGTGACGCCGGCAACCCGCAGGCCACCCAGAACGCGCTGGCCACGACGCTCTTCCACTGGACGCTGCACCCGTGGGCGATCTACGCGGTGGTCGGTCTCGCGATCTCCTACGGCGTCTACCGCAAGGGCCGCCTCCAGCTGATCTCCGCGGCGTTCGAGCCGCTCCTCGGCCGCCACGCCAACGGCCCGTGGGGCAAGGTCATCGACATGCTGGCGATCTTCGCCACGCTGTTCGGCTCCGCCGCCTCGCTGGGCCTCGGCGCCCTGCAGATACGCAGCGGCCTGCGCATCGTCACCGGGCTGGACGCGACCGGCAACAGCATCCTGGTGGGCATCATCGCGATCCTCACCGTGGCCTTCGTGCTCTCCGCGGTCACCGGCGTCGCCAAGGGCATCCAGTGGCTCTCGAACATCAACATGGTGCTCGCCGTCGTCCTGGCCCTCTTCGTCTTCGTCGTCGGCCCGACGGTGTTCATCCTGAACCTGATCCCCACCTCGATCGGCAGCTACGTCCAGGATCTCGCGATGATGTCCGCGCGCACCGGCGCGGAGGGTGGCAGGACCACCACCTGGCTCTCCACCTGGACGGTCTTCTACTGGGCCTGGTGGCTCTCCTGGACGCCGTTCGTCGGCATGTTCATCGCCCGCATCTCGCGGGGCCGCACGATCCGCCAGTTCGTGAGCGGCGTGCTGCTGGTGCCGAGCCTCGTGAGCCTGGTGTGGTTCTGCGTCTTCGGCGGCGCCGCGATCAGGCTCCAGCAGACCGGCACCGACATCGCCGGCGCTGGCGGTGTGGAGTCGCAGCTGTTCACGACCCTGCAGGCCTACCCGCTCGCCACGGCCGCGAGCGTCCTGGTGATGCTCCTGGTCGCGATCTTCTTCGTCTCCGGCGCCGACGCCGCCTCGATCGTGATGGGCACGCTGTCCGAGCGCGGCGCGCTGCACCCCAGCAAGCCCACCGTCATCTTCTGGGGCGTCGCGACCGGGGCGGTGGCCGCCGTGATGCTGCTGGTCGGCGGCGCGGACGCCCTGTCCGGCCTGCAGACGATCACGATCGTCGCGGCCCTGCCGTTCGTCCTGGTGATGGTCGGACTGTCCGTGGCGCTCGTGAAGGACCTGCGCAACGACCCGCTGATGATCCGCCAGAAGTACGCCGCGGAGGCCGTCGAGCAGGCCGTCATCGCCGGGGTGACCGAGCACGGGGACGACTTCGTGCTCACGGTGGACAAGAACCCGACGGCCGACTGAGTCACCAGCTCGTGGCGAGTGGCCGTCCCTCGTGGAAGCCGGCCGCCGACTGCACGCCGACGACCGCCCGCTCGTGGAGCTCCACGAGCGTGGCGGCGCCGGCGTACGTGCACGCGGAGCGGACGCCGGAGCAGATCTCGTCGATCAGGTCCTCGACGCCGGGGCGGGTCCGGTCCAGGTACATGCGCGAGGACGAGATGCCCTCCTCGTAGAGCCCCTTCCGGGCCCGGTCGTACGCCGACTCGCCCGACGTACGGTTCGCCACCGCCCGCGCCGACGCCATCCCGAACGAGACCTTGTAGGCGCGCCCGTCGGAGTCGAGCATCAGGTCGCCGGGTGACTCGTGGGTCCCGGCGAACCAGGAGCCGATCATCACCGAGGACGCACCGCCCGCGAGCGCCAGCGCCACGTCGCGGGGGTGCCGCACCCCGCCGTCGGCCCACACGTGGGCGCCCAGCTCGCGGGCGGCGGTCGCACACTCGAGGACGGCCGAGAACTGGGGGCGGCCGACCCCGGTCATCATCCGGGTCGTGCACATGGCCCCGGGGCCCACACCGACCTTGACGATGTCGGCGCCCGCCTCGACCAGGGCGCGGGTCCCGGCGGCCGAGACCACGTTGCCCGCGGCGACCGGCACCTCGGGTGACAGCGCGCGCACCGCGCGGAGCGCCTCGATCATCCGGTCCTGGTGGCCGTGCGCGGTGTCGACGACGAGGCAGTCGACGCCCGCGTCGAGAAGCTCGGCGGCCCGCCGGGCCACGTCGCCGTTGACCCCGACCGCGGCGGCGATCCGGAGGCCGCCCGAGGAGTCCACGGCGGGTGTGTACAGCGTGGCGCGCAGCGCACCCGTACGGGTCAGCACGCCGAGCAGCCGCCCGTCCTCGTCCACGGCGACCGCGAGCCCGGCATGGGCCGCGTCGAGCGCGTCGAAGGCGGCCCGCGGGTCGGTGTCGGCTGCGATCGTCACCGGCGCCGGGTTCATCACGTGCTGGACCTGGGCGAAGCGGTCGACCTCGGCGCAGTCGGCCTCCGAGACCACGCCCACGGGACGGCCGTCCTCGACCACGACCGCGGCCCGGTGGCTCCGTTTGGGGATCAGCGACAGGGCCTCGGCGACCGTCTGGTGCCGGCTCAGCTCGATCGGGGTGTCGAAGACGAGGTGCCGCGACTTCACGAACCGCACCACCTCCGCGACCACCGGGTTCGGGATGTCCTGCGGGATCACGGTGAGGCCGCCGCGGCGCGCGACGGTCTCGGCCATCCGCTTGCCGGCGATGGCCGTCATGTTGGCCACCACCAGGGGCAGCGTCGCCCCCGTGCCGTCCGAGGTCGCGAGGTCGACGTCGTACCTGCTGGCGACCGCGGAGTCGCGCGGCACCATGAAGACGTCGTCGTAGGTCAGGTCGTGCGGCGGGGCCGCGTCGTGGAGGAAGCGCACGTCGGAAGAATGTACGGCAGTCCCTAGGGTGTGCCCCATGGCGTTCGTCGACCCCGGAAGCACCCAGGACCTCGGCCGCGGTGTCGCGGCGGCCTTCGGGCGGACCTTCGGTGCGGTGCCGCAGGTCGTGGGACGGGCTCCGGGCCGGGTGAACCTGATCGGCGAGCACACCGACTACAACGCCGGGCTGTGCCTGCCGCTCGCGCTCCCCCACGCGACGTACGCCGCCGTGGCGCGGCGCGACGACGACCGGGTCCGGATCGCCAGCAGCCAGGAGGACGCGACCTGGGAGGGCGCGCTGGGCGCGCTGGGTCCCGGCGACGTGGAGGGCTGGGCGACGTACGTCGCGGGCGTGCTGTGGGCGCTGCGCGAGGCCGGCCACGACGTGCCCGGCCTCGACGTGCTCGTCGACGGGCGGGTGCCGCTGGGCGCGGGCCTGTCCAGCTCCGCCGCGCTCGAGTGCTCCGTGGCGGTCGCCGTCGCCGAGGTCCTCGGCCTGTCGCTCGACGACGACCTGCGTCATGACCTCGTCACCGCCTGCATGCGCGCCGAGACGGAGGTGGCCGGCGCCCCGACCGGCGGCATGGACCAGACCGTCGCCCTGCTCGCGCACGAAGGCTCGGCGCTGCTCATCGACTTCGACGCCCACACGACGGCGGCGGTCGACCTCGGGCTCCCCGCGGCCGGGCTCGTGCTGCTCGTCACCGACACCCGGGTGTCGCACGCACTGGTCGACGGCGGGTACGCCGCCCGCCGCGCCGACTGCGAGACCGCGGCCGGGGCGCTGGGCGTCGACTCGCTGCGGCACGCCACCCTCGACGCCGTCGGGGGTCTCGAGGACGAGCGCATCCGCCGCCGGGCACGGCACGTCGTGACGGAGATCGAGCGGGTGTCGGCGACCGTCGCCGCGCTGGCCGTCGGTGACTGGCAGGAGGTCGGTGGGCTCTTCCTCGACTCGCACGTCTCGATGCGCGACGACTTCGACATCTCCTGCCCCGAGCTCGACACGGCCGTGGCCACCGCGGTGGAGGCCGGCGCCGTCGGTGCGCGGATGACCGGGGGCGGCTTCGGTGGCTCGTCGATCGCCCTGGTGCCCGAGGAGCGCGTGGAGGCCGTCGCCCGCGCGATCGACACGGCCTTCGTGGCGTCCGGCTTCGGCCCGCCGGCACACCTGCTCGCAGAGCCGTCTGCGGCCGCGGGCGTGCTCCCGGTCGACTAGGCCGTCGCCCGGAGCCCGTCCTCGCGCAGCTCGAGGTTCGCGGGCCGGGCGATCACCACCAGGATGGGGATCACCGCGATCGAGAGCCCGAGCCACAGCGCCAGCTTCTCGACCGCGTGGACCTCGGCCCGGCCGGCATCGGCCAGCGCGTGCGAGGCGTCGGCCGCCTTGTCGAACGCCGCTGCGGCGCCACCGCCCACCACCGGAACACCGCTGAGGAAGTCACCGGCCTCCGTCATCGAGTCCGCCAGCCCGTTGGCCGACGTCGTGGTCTGGTCCCCGGGGCCGGCCAGCTCCAAGGTCCCGTCGTGGACGGTGTGCCCGATCCAGGCCCAGCCGATCCCCAGCAGACGAAGAGGACGTCGGCGAGGAGCTGCGCGGCGAAGCGGGGCGTGGAGTCGGTGTAGATCTTCATGGGCCGCACACTCACCCGGGCCGTTGCCGGAAGTCGAGACGTGCACCACGTCGGGTGCTCGTTACTGCTGTCCCCTGGCTGGGTACGGCCGTCGTGGACATCGGGTCCCCCGGCTGGGGGCCCGTGCTTGAATCGCCAGCACGACCTGACCTCCACCGAAAGGGAAGCCTGTGGCTCTCAAGAACCCGCTCGGCAAGATCAAGGATGCGGCCCTCGGCACGCTGAAGGACCCGGTGGGCAGCGCCCACAAGGCGGCCGGACACGCCCGCGGGACCGCTGCCATGGGCAAGCTCCTGGCGGGTGAGGTCAGCAAAAGGGCCACGGGGCTCATCGCGAGCCGGAAGCCTGCGGTGACGCAGACGCCTGCGCCCGCGGCCGAGCCGGCCCCGAAGCCAACGGCGAAGCAGGCACCCGCGCCCGCCGCGAAGCCCGCCGCGAGGCCGGTGCCGCCCGTCGAGGCGGAGACCTCGATCGACCGGGCCGCGGCCGAGGTGGAGGTGGAGGCCACCCCGCTCGACCTCGCCAAGGTCGTGGCGAAGAAGCCGCCCGCGGCCCGCAAGTCGACGGCCACCAAGGCGCCGGCCAGGAAGCCGGCCGCCAAGAAGTCCGCGCCCGGTGCCAAGCTGCCGCCGCGCAAGGCACCCGCGGACGACGCACCGAAGGGCTGAGCCCGGGGCTTGCCGGGCGGGAGACTCCCCTGTATGAGGCTCCCGGACCCGGAACTGGTCGTGCTGGTGGGTCCGCCGGGCTCCGGCAAGTCGACCTGGGCCGCCGCCCGCTACCGCGCCGAGGAGGTCGTCTGCTCCGACGTGCTGCGCGGTGTCCTGGGCAGCGGTCCCCAGGACCTGGACGGCCCGGCTGGGGCCGGGCCTGACCACGGTGGCCGACGCCGGGCTCGGGTCGTGTGCCTGAGGACGCGCCCGAGCGCGTCGTGGGGCACACGACAGCGAGCGACGAGCGCCGACGGCTGCAACGTGCCGTCCGACCTCGAGACGCTGGACCGCGGGGTCGAGGTGCTGCGCCGCGCAGGAACGCCGGGACCGCCGCCGACCAGCGCGTCCGCTACGGGACGCTGGCCGACGGCGGTGTCGACACGGTCTTCGCCGCCCTGCCCGACCTGGAGGGTCCGGAGGAGGTGGCGGCCCTCGCCGCCCTCACTGCTGAGGGCAGGGCCGGGTCACTTGAGCTCGGTGCTCGAGAGGCCCAGGACGCGACGGGCGACGATCAGCTGCTGGATCTGCTGGGTGCCCTCGAAGATGTCGAGGATCTTGGAGTCACGGGCCCACTTCTCGAGCAGCTCGGACTCGCTGTAGCCGACGGAGCCGGCGATCTCGACGCAGCTCAGCGTGATGTCGGAGCCCACGCGGCCGGCCTTGGCCTTGGCCATCGAGGCCTCCAGCGAGTTGGGCCGGCGGTTGTCCGCCATCCACGCCGCCTGCAGCATCAGCAGGTGCGCGGCCTCCCAGTCGGCCTCCATCTGCAGGAACTTCGCGGCCGCCGCGGACTGCGTGATCGCGGGCCGGTCGTAGTCGATGACGACCCCGGCCTGCTCGAGCAGCTCGCGGGTGAGATCGAGCGAGGCGCGGGCACAGCCGACGGCCATCGCGGCGACCAGCGGGCGGGTGTTGTCGAAGGTCGCCATGGCGCCGGCGAAGCCCTGCTTCACGTCGACCTCGGGTGAGCCCATGAGGTTCTCGGCGGGAACCCGGCAGTCCTCGAAGATGATCGTGGCGGTGTCGGAGGCCCGGATGCCGAGCTTGTGCTCGAGCCGGTCGACCCGCATGCCGGGGGTGCCCTTCGGCACCACGAACGACTTGATGGCCGCGCGGCCCAGGTCGCGGTCCAGGGTGGCCCACACGACGACGGCGTCGGCCCGGTCGCCCGAGGTGACGTAGATCTTCTCGCCGTTGATGACGTAGTGATCGCCGTCGAGACGAGCGGTCGTCTTGATGTTCGCCGAGTCCGAGCCGGTGCCGGGCTCGGTGATCGCCATCCCGGCCCAGACACCCTCGAAGCGCTTCTGCTGCTCGGCGTCGGCGACCGAGGCGATGGCGGAGTTGCCGAGGCCCTGGCGGGGCATCGAGAGGAGCAGGCCGACGTCGCCCCAGCACATCTCCTCGATGGACATCACGGAGGCGAGGTTGGTGCCGTTCCTGACGCCCCCGCCGGCGTCCTCGCTGTCGTCGCGACGTACGCCGCCCGCACCGGCTCCCTCGCCCGCGCCGGACTCGGAGAGCCCGTCGATCATCGCGGCGAGCATGTCGAGCTCCTTGGGGTACTCGTGCTCGGCGCGGTCGTACTTGCGCGAGATCGGGCGGAGCATGTTCATGGCGACCTGGTGCGCCTGCCCGGCCAGCGGCCGGAACTTCCTGGGATCGTCGAGGTTGATCATCAG
>JAOPYB010000304.1 GCA_025964835.1 Nocardioides sp.
GAACCTCACCAGTCACACGAGTCATTTTGCGACACACCTATGGACATCCGTCCCGTGGTCGGGTAGCGAACCTAACCTCTGAACCGTGGACCTGAGCGCTTTCATCTTCGTCGCCCTCGCTGTGGCCTGGGCCGTCTATCTCGTGCCCAAGGCGCTCAAGCACCATGACGACGTGGTGCGCAGCCGCTCGGTCGACCGCTTCTCGCACACGATGCGGGTGCTGGCGCGCCGCGAGCCGATCAACCGCCGCAATGCCCGGCTGGTCGTGACCCCGGGTCGCCCGGCCCGCACCGCCGTCGTGGTCACCAAGGGCGCCGAGCCCGTCGCAGCCCCGGTCGCCGAGCAGCCTCCGGTCCCGGTGCAGGTCCGCCGCGAGGCCGCCAACCGCGCCGCCCGCCGGCGCCGCAACGTGCTCGCCACGATCCTGTTCGCCGACGTCGTGGTGCTCTCGCTGGCGGCCTTCAGCGTCGTGGGGTGGGCGTACGCCGCCATCCCGGGCGCCCTGCTCGTCGCCTGGCTCGTTGCCTGCCGCCTGATGGTGAAGAAGGAGCGGGCCGTCTCTGCGCCGGCTTCGCGGATGCCGATCCAGGTCGAGCCGCAGGAGCCCGCCGCCGCTCCCGAGGACGTCGACGCCTCCGCGGACACGTCCACGACGGCCGCCGCCCTCGCCCCGGCGGTGGTGCGGTCGACGGATCCGCAGCTCTGGGACCCGGTCCCGGTCACGCTCCCGACGTACGTCACCAAGCCGGCCGCGACCCGGCGCACGGTCCGCACCATCAACCTCGACGACACCGGCGTCTGGACCTCCGGCCGCTCGGAGTCGGACTCCCAGATCGCGCGCGACGCCGAGCAGGCCGAGCGCGCCGACAAGGCCGCCCGCAAGCAGGCCGACGACGACCGCGCCGTGGGGTCGTAGCACCAACGTCCTAGGCTCGGGGCATGACGAAGCCCGTGCGCCTCGAGCGGTCCCGCGCGTTCCCCGTCCCCGTCGAGCACGCCTTCGACGTGGTGCTGCGGACACCGTTGCCCGGGATCTTCAGCCGCCGCTACGGCGCACTCCCCGCGATCCGTGAGGTGCACGACCAGGACGGTGAGTGGGGGACCGTCGGGCAGACCCGGACGATCGTGCTCGCCGACGGCGGCACCATGCGCGAGACCCTGACCCAGGTCCAGCGGCCGGACCGTTTCGGCTACGTCATCAGCGACATCACCGGGCCCATGAAGCTCCTCGGCCGCTCCATCGAGGGGCTCTGGACCTTCGACCAGGTCGGCACCGGGGTGCGGATCAGCTGGTCCTGGGTGCTCGAGCCGGCGTCCGCCCCTGCCGGCCTCGCGATGCCGCTCTTCGCCCGGCTCTGGCAGGGCTACGCACGCCAGGCGATGGAGGAGATCGAGCCCGTGCTGCTGCGCTGAGCGGGGCTCTTCGAGGCGGCGGGAGTCGATTGGGAGCGGCCCGGGCCCGGGTGCTAACGTTTCCCACCGCGTCCTCGGACGCATCTGGGGCTGTGGCGCAGTTGGTAGCGCGTCTCGTTCGCAATGAGAAGGTCAGGGGTTCGAATCCCCTCAGCTCCACCAAACCCGCTGGTCAGAGGCCATGCTGCGGATCCTGAAACAGGAGACGAGCATGGCCTCTCAGCATCTAGTCAGACTTTTCGTCCCTGTTTCGGCCGCTGGCGGTCCTCGCGATCGCGTGATCGGACCCGGGAGTCGGCCCGGTCGACGGTCAGGTCGGCTACGAAGTCGGGCATGAATCTCGACGCCACCCCGCCCTGGCTCCAGCCGCACGACGGTCTGTCGGCCACTGACCTGCAACGCATCGGCGCCGCGGTCACCGCCGCCCGCGCTGCCTCCACCCGCAAGGTCTACGCCAGCCTGTGGCGCCAATGGGAGCGCTGGTGCCACGCCCGCGACCTCGACGCCTTCCCCGCTGACCCGATGGCCTTGTGCGCCTACCTCGCCGAACGCGCCGAGTCCGGGACCACCGTGCAGACCCTCACCGTGGCCTGCTCCGCGATCGGGCACGTGCACCGCGTCCGTGGGGTCCCCGACCCGGCCAACCACCACGCCGTCCGCGAGGTCCGCCGCGGCCTGCGCCGCACCTACGGCGTCGCCCCGGTTCGCCAGGCCCGCCCCCTCACCCCCGCCGACCTGCGCCAGATCCTGAACAAGATCGACCGCACCACCCCACTGGGCGCCCGCGACACCGCGATCATCCTGCTCGGCTACGCCTCGGCCCTGCGACGCTCCGAGCTGGTCGCCCTCACCCTGGATGACATCGAACCCAAACCCGGCGGCCTGCTGCTCCACCTGCGCAGCTCCAAGACCGACCAAGACGCCGAAGGCGCCGTGGTCGGCGTCGCCCACGGCAATCACGCCGCCACCGACCCGATCCAGGCCCTCGCCGTCTGGCGAAGCCACCGCGGCGACGAGCCCGGACCGCTGTTCACCCGGCTCTTCTACGCCAACGTCAGCCTCCGAGCACTGTCCGGAAACGCGATTGCCCGGATGCTCCGCGCCCGCGCCGCCGACGCCGGCCTGCCCGCCGAACGCATCACCGCCCACTCGCTGCGCGCCGGGCACGCCACGACCGCCTTCCAGGCCGGCGTCCACCTTGACCGGATCGCCGCCCAGACCCGGCACAAGGACCTCTCCGTGCTCCTCACCCGCTACATCCGACCCCTCGAGGCGCTGACCAGCACCACCAGCCGCGACCTCGGCCTGTGACGACGAATCCAGCTCGTCAGGCTGGCTGGTCAGTCGGTTGGGAGGAGCGGTGCCAGGATCTCGGCGACCTCATCCATCCCGTACCGGGTCTGGAGCTCGGCCAGCACCTCGCGCGGGGTCCGCGGGGGAGTGGTCATCCGTGCTGCCATCGCCACCAAGGCGCGCACGCCGGCATCGGGATGGGCGACCACGGTGTTCGCAGCGAACTGATGGGGATAAACGATGTCGATGGCAGCCTCGTTCAGGGCGGCCGAGGTCTTGAAACCGGCACGCTTGTCGTCAGTCGCGATGGCATCCGCCTTCCCCACCAGCGCGGCGTGGGCGACATGACCGTCATCGGGATCCTCGAGCCCGTAGTCATACGCGCGCTCCTTCGGCGCAATCACTTCCGCGCCGGGAAAGGCCCCCCGCATCTGCTCGAACAGATGTTGTCGCCGCTCTGCGCTGCCTTCCCGGCCGCGTTTGGCATCCAACCCGGCCAGTACGTAGTCCAGCTCGAACAGGATTCCTGAGCCCCACAGCGGCGCGTAGGCTTCCTCGGTCGCGAGCTGGAGCAGGAAGTCGCGCTGCCTGCCCGGCACCAGCGCGCAGGTGTCGAGGACGGCGCGATACATCCGGTCAGTCTGTCAGACCAGCCGGATGCATCGCGGGTGTCACTTCTGGCGTCGGGCCTCGGCGAGTAGCTCGGCGACGTCGTTGGCGTCCGCCTCGTCGTCCTCCGCGGAACTCTCGGTGAGGAACTGGTTGCGCCGGGCGCGAAGCTCTGCGCGATAGGCCAGTACGTCAGCCAGCCGGAGTTTGCGGCGCACGGCCCCCGGCACATGGGCCGACAGCTCGCCGCTGTCGATGAGCTTGACGACAGTGGGGCGGCTCAGCCCAAGAATCTCAGCAGCCTGCTGGGTCGAGATCTCTTGATCCCGCGTCAGGATGCTGATCGACTGCCCATGGCTCAAAGCCTGGACCACCTGCTTGAGGATCGTATGAAGCTGTTCGGTGAGCTCAACACTGTCGTGCTCGTCCGCGCCGCTTAGGAAGAAGACCGGCTCGGGGGATGAGCCATGGCGTGCCTCATGAGCCTCCAGAAAGCTCAGCACCTTCGCCAGGTCATCGGCCTCGGCCGGCGCCGGGCTGACGACATCAGCTGCAACAGCGGTAGTCATGACGTCACTCCTCGTTCGTTCGCGGTCTTCACCATAGCACAGTTACGAAAGTTACGAAAGTTAGAGGAGGCCCTTGACCATTGACACACAGGGTCGTCCACAGCGCAGCACTCGCGCAAACCCGGGGATCTGTCGCCGCCGCTAACTAGGCTCGAGCCGTGGAAGTACGAGGCGATCGACGCACTACGGGAGAGGCACGCCGCATGGCGACTTCTGCGTGCGGGCAACGCCAGCCTCATTCTCTCGTTCCTGGGGCACTTCTTCGTTGAAGGTAACCGAGGAGCCTGTGCCGCGAGCGAACTCGCGGCTGCACTCGATGACCACCTCTACTCCCTCAACGCCGAGATCCACACCGACAGCGGCGAACCGCGCTACCCCAGGCCGCCTAAGAGCTACCTGGAGGACTGGGCGGCACCCGAGGCCGGCCTCTTGCGCCGCTTCTAGCCGCCCTGGCCGACGTCGGTGACGTCACCCGGTTCGCTGACCGCAACCGGTTCGCGTCCTGGACCGGCACCGCGCCACTTGACGCGTCCTCTGGTGAGCAGAACCGGCACCGGCTCTCACAGGCCGGGAACCGGCGGATGAACCACATCGCTGCGATCAGCCAGATCCGCCTCGACACCGACAGGCGTCTACCACTAACGCAAGCGGGCCGAGGGCAAGAAGCCCCTCGAGGCACTCCGGTGCCTCAAGCGCAGGATCTCCGACGCCATCTACCGACAGCTGCTCGAGGACGCTCAACGCGCCGCGGTCGAGGACGTTAGCACGGGTCCGGGAGGGCACTGCGGGGCGTCTCAAGAATCCAGCGCGGTCGACCTGCCCCCGCACATCGACACTTCGGATCAGCCATTCCCGGACCCGCGGAGAAGACGCTACGCCGGACCGGTTGACAACAGAAGGGAGCCGGATTGACGCACTGTCGACACGGATCAACACGTCTGGATGCCGCTGCGAGGTCAGGACCTCCGAGAACTCGGTACTACTTCAGTGGCGAGACGGTCTCGCGGTCGCAGCGAGAGGACTGCGGCTCGTAATGTGATCCTCAGCCTCACGATTGGAGCTGCCACGTATAACTGCCGTCGTTCCAGTTCATGGTTGCATCAAATCCATAACCGCTTGCACGTCCGTCATCGAGCTCCTCGTTGACAGCGAGACAGTCGAAGGTTGTGGTGAGCGCAGTCAGGTCGTCGATCGAACCACCACCTAACGGGTTGCAAAACGTGTAGAGAATCGGACCAGTAAGCAGTCCGTCCGCGACGCTGTCCCTTGCGTCTGTCGTGATCGTCTTCTGCATTTCCTTGATTGCGGAGCCACGAAGACGACGCTCGGCTGCCTCTCGGTCACGCTTTGTCTGTTGGCGCTGCTCGCGGAGTGATGCGGCCGCTGCTTCTGCCTTCTCCTGTTGCTCGGCCTCGAGCGCTGCCTTGTCTTGTACGGCACGGCGCTCATCAGCGGCTGCACCGCGCTCCTCGGCACGGTCGTGACGGACCTTCAGCGTAACTCCACTGCCGATCCCGACGAGGACCACAAGCGCCACGAATGCGGCGATCATGGCCTTGCGACTGACCTTCGGACCGCGCGTGAAGCTCTTGCCGCAATTGGGGCAATACTCGCCTGAGACCTGCGACTGGACACTGCACTTCGAGCAAACTCGAATCGGCGCTGATGCAGTGGCGGGGACTTCAGACTCCATAGCTGGACAGTAGGTCCAGAGCGGGATTGCCGCAGGAGAACCAGCGCAGTAGGCCCCGCGATCCGCACCACAGGCGGAATGTTCGATCACTCACCTCCGACACCAAGAGGACCTCTAGACCCAACGTCCGTCAGGCGGTGGAATGCCGCACCTGCGAGACGCGCGTCGTGGTCTACGGGTCCTGGCTTTTCGGAATGGGATGCACACGCGCATAACGTGAGTGGGGTGGCGGACGAGTGGTGATCACGACCACCGTGCAACACGCGGTCACGCATGAGGCCGGCCCGGCCCGCCCGGTCTCACTCCGAGTGCGGCGACTCGGCCATGCCACGCTGCGCGATAGCGCGACAGGACATCGTCGCGGGGTTCTCAGGTCTGGTTGCTACGAAAAGGCTCGAACGCGCGTTGCAGAATCGTGATCTGGCTGTCAGATATCGAGTCCTTGCTTGCACGCCCTGAAGACGGGCTCTCCTCCCCCTCCTTGAGCATCGTCGTGACGAGGGCAGAGCGCGCGTCCTCAAGCTTGTCAGGACTGAGTTCGCTCGCGAGCGATCCGAAGGTCTCAAGGTTCAGTTCAAGATGCTTGGCACGTTCTTCTCGTCGCCGGTGACGTGACGACTGACGCGCTGCGTAACCAGCAACCGCGCCCACAGTCGCCCCGAGGGCGAGCTTGCCCACAGCGAGTTGCCAAGCATCGAGCGACGTCCTCTCGGGGAACTCAACGAGAACGAGTGCTACAGCCACTGCCGTCAAGACACCTAGGGCGATCGCGACTCCTCGCCAGATATTTGCCTGTCGACCTTGAGCCTTCGCTTCGCGGCTGTACGCGTTCGCTGTTCCAGCGGCCGTGAAGACTTCCACAAGGGTGGTGGCCTTCTCCAACCGAAGTTCCAGGTCCTGAATGATCGCAAGTGCCTGGGCATCACGTTTCGCGAGATTCGACTTTGCTGCGCTGGCGCGTTCCTCTTGAGCCTCGGTGAACGCCTTCGATCGTTCCTCTTGCGCCTCCGCGAACTGTTGCTGTTGTGTGCCGATGGCCGATTCGGAACGATCGATCGCAGCCTGAATTTGAGTGCTCGCAGCCTTGACGGTGGCTTGCGTGGTCGTGATCTGAGCTTCTAGGTCCGTCAGCTGGGCCTCAAGCTCTGTCGCCTTCTCGTCGGCGATCTCCCGCGTCTTGTTCGCGAGGTCGACCGAATACTGCTCGATTCGCGCAAGTTCGGCTTTCGCACCGTCGATATCCGCATTCAATCCGGCCAACTGCTGTCCGGCGCTTCTGCGATATGTGGAAGCGGCCTGAGTTACTGCCTCACGCCAGTTCTCGCCGTCGATGCGCGGCGGCCACTGGATCAGGTTCGAGGCCAGCGTCTCGACCGCGTTCGTCAGGTCGGAGACCAAGGCAACCGTGACGGTAGACGAGTCGACACCGTCGAGGGCGGTAAGCGCGGCGTCCACTGCGACCATGGCATTGGTCAGGTTTCCGATTAGGCCGCGGGGAACAACGCTCTCATTCTGGACCGCAGTCACAACCAGGACCTCGTCCAGCAGCAGTTCGACTCGTTCGAGGATGTCGTCGTCCTCGGCGTCAACTGCCTGCCGGGTTTCCTCGGACCACGTTTGCAAGTGCGCCCGCACCCCGGCAACACGTGTTCCGAAGTCTGCCGCCGACACCTGCTCGGGGTAGTTCCCCACGTTTACACCTCGATTCGACCTCGAAGTCTAGGACCACCGGGCACACAGGCGACTGACAAACACGAACCTCGACACGCTGAACCAATCTCCGAGCCGAGAGCGTAGGTATCCTCCGCATCATTCTGGGCGCTCCGACCGTGGCCGACTCGGGTCGGGCCGCTGCCATCGGCATGCGCAGGAGTACCGAATAGTCAGCAGAAATGAACTCCGAAGACGACCTAGCTCGTCCGAGATGATGGGGTAGCGTTGGGTCCAGAACATCTTAGATCCGTTGCAGGGCTGCAGATTGAGCGGTTTGGGGCGAGAAGAACCGAGATCCATCGAAGGCTCGGTGGCCCCGTCCTTCAGAGAAGGTCAGGGGTTCGAATCCCCTCAGCTCCACCAGGACACGCTTACTCGAAACACCGACCGGAAAGATGTTCGCGAGTACGGGTGTTTCGTCGCTAGAAGCCGGAGTAGCCGTTGAGCTACTCCGGCTTCTAGCATAGTTGGCCTCGGTCGAGAGCCCGCTGTGGGCCTTGTAGTGGGTATAGACGTCGTAGGCCTCGCCAAGGTCATCGAACGGCTGTCGCCGTACCTCGTCGGCGACCTTCAGCGGGTCGTCATCAACAAAGAACCGTTCGTAGAAGGTCCGGTTGAGCTGCTCACGCACAGTGAATCGCCCCGGGTGTGATGGAGGCTCTCAATCC
>JAOPYB010000319.1 GCA_025964835.1 Nocardioides sp.
CGCCCGGTGAGGTCGCCGATCGCCACCGCGACGTGGCTGTGCCCGAAGTCGACACCGCCGACCAGCCCGGCCTCCCGGGCCAGCCGGATCGACGACCCGCGCCGCCCGCTCCCCGGGTCGGTCTCGACCAGCCCGGAGGCCGCCAGCTCGCGGACGATGTTGGACACCGTCGCGGGGGCCAGGCCGGTGACCCGGGCCAGCTCCGCCTGCGTGAAGGTCGCGTCGTCCCCGGTGTCCGGCTCGCTGGGGCTGCCGCCGCGCAGCACGTCGAGCACCCGTTGCTGGTTTGCGGTCCGCAACGACGAGGTGGACCCCGGGGCAGGGTCGATCCGTTGGTGCCGCATGACCGAAGAATGCACGGATGGTGCTCTTGTGGTCAAGACGTGACGGATAACTTCCTAAAATTACGGTTTGGATCATTTTTACGTTCATGTCTTGACGACAAGGTTGTGACGGTCGACACTCGACCCAGATCAGCCCGGGCCCGCCTGCGGCCCCCAGTCGAGGAGAGATACGTGTCCACACCCCTTCACCGCCTCGCAGCCTTCGGGGTTGCGCTCATCATCGGCTCCGGCGGGCTCGCCGCCTGCGGTGCCAACGACTCCAGTGGCAGTGGCAGTGGTGACAGCGCCGGCGGTGGCAAGACCATCGCCCTGCTGCTGCCCGAGTCCAAGACCACGCGCTACGAGTCCTTCGACAAGCCGCTCTTCGAGGCCAAGGTCAAGGAGCTGTGCAGCGACTGCAACGTGTCGTACTACAACGCCGACCAGGACGAGGCCAAGCAGACCCAGCAGATGGACTCGGCCATCAACGAGGGCGCGAGCGTCATCGTGCTCGACCCGGTCAACGGTGCCGGTGCCGGCGGCATGGTCTCCTCCGCGAAGTCCGCGAACATCCCCGTGATCGCCTACGACCGGTTCATCGACGGCGTCGACTACTACATGTCGTTCGACAACGAGACCGTCGGCAAGATGCAGGGCCAGGCCCTCGTCGACGCGATGGGCGGCAAGGGCAACATCCTGATGCTCAACGGCTCGCCCGACGACCCGAACGCCGCCCAGTTCAAGGCCGGCGCGCACAGCGTCCTCGACGCCAGCGGCATCAAGATCCTCCAGGAGTACGACAACCCGGACTGGAGCCCCGAGAACGCGCAGAAGTTCGTCACGGACCAGCTCAGCCAGTACGACCCCTCGCAGATCCAGGGCGTGTACGCGGCGAACGACGGTCAGGCCGGTGGCGTCGTCGCCGCGCTGACCGGCGGCGGTGTTGCTGCCGACGCCCTGCCCCCGATCACGGGCCAGGACGCCGAGCTCGCCGCTGTCCAGCGGATCATCGCCGGTGAGCAGTCGATGACGATCTACAAGCCGATCCCGATCGAGGCCGAGACGGCCGCCGAGGTCGCCGTCAAGCTCGCGAACGGTGACGAGGTCGGCTCGACCAGCGACACCGGCATCGACCAGTCCGACTACAAGGGTGTCAAGTCGTTCATCTTCGACCCGATCGCGGTCACGAAGGAGAACGTCGCGGACACCGTCGTCGCGGACGGCTTCTACAAGGCCGCCGACATCTGCACGAGTGACTACGCGGACGCGTGCCAGGCGGCTGGCATCTCCTGATGACGACGCTCGCTTCGGAGGCGCCGGTCGGGGACGTGGTGCTGTCCCTGACCGGCGTCAACAAGAGATTCGGCGCTGTCCAGGCGCTGACCGACGTGCATCTGGACGTGCGGTCAGGTGAGGTCGTCGCGCTCGTGGGCGACAACGGTGCCGGCAAGTCGACGTTGGTCAAGATCATCTCGGGCGTCTACCAGGCCGACGACGGGGACATCAACTTCGCCGGCCGCAAGGTCAGCGTGGGTGGCCCGTCGCAGGCCCAGGCCCTGGGGATCGCCACGGTCTTCCAGGATCTCGCGCTGTGCGACAACCTGGACGTGGTCGCCAACCTGTTCCTCGGGCAGGAGCGCCACCTCGGACCGGTGCTGGACGAGGTCGACATGGAGAAGGAGGCGTGGCGTCTGCTGCGCACCCTGTCGGCCAAGATCCCCTCGGTGCGGATCCCGATCGCCTCGCTGTCCGGCGGTCAGCGCCAGACGGTGGCGATCGCCCGCAGCCTGGTCGGCAACCCCAGGGTCGTGATGCTCGACGAGCCCACGGCCGCGCTCGGTGTCGCCCAGACCGCCGAGGTGCTCAACCTCGTCGAGCGGCTGCGCGAGACCGGGCTCGGGGTGATCCTGGTCAGCCACAACATGGCGGACGTCCAGGCGGTCGCCGACCGCATCGTCGTGCTCCGGCTCGGTCGCAACGCGGCCGAGTTCCGGGTCGACGAGGTCTCGACCGAGCAGCTCGTGGCCGCCATCACCGGCGCCTCGGACAACGTGGTGGCGGCCCGCGCGGGCCGTCTCCACGCCGGGGACGCCGGCCCGACCGCCGCGACCGGCCCGACCGACCCGACCGGCCCGACCGGCCCGACCGAGGAGGGTCAGCATGGCTGAGCCCGAAACCCCCGCCACGTCGGTCGCGGCGGACCTGGCGGACGAGAGGCTGATCCAGAGCCAGGGGCTCGTGGGTGCCGCCCGGATGCAGCTGAGCCGGCTCCGCTCGGGTGACCTGGGCAGCCTGCCGGTGATCATCGGGCTGGTCGTCATCAGCCTTGGGTTCTACTCGCAGAACCCGATCTTCCTGTCCTCGCGCAACCTGGTCTCGATCACGCAGTTCGCCGCGCCGATCGGGGTCATCGCCCTGGGCATCGTGCTCGTCCTGCTGCTGGGAGAGATCGACCTCTCGGTCGGGTCGGTCAGCGGCCTGGCTGCCGCCGTGATGGCGGTCGTCGTGGTCGAGAAGACCCAGTCGACGTTCATCGGGATCCTCGCCGCGCTCGCGGTCGGCATCGCCATCGGGCTCTTCTACGGGCTGCTGTACACCCGCATCGGTGTGCCGTCGTTCGTGTTCTCGCTGGCCGGCCTGCTCGGCTTCCAGGGCCTGCTGCTCTACGTGCTCGGCAAGAACGGCACGATCAACCTGCCCCAGGACTCGTTCCTGCTGGAGTACACCCGCTTCAAGTTCGTGGGTGACACGGCGTCGTACGTCCTGGTCGCGATCGTCGTGCTGGCCTTCCTCGGCTCCCAGCTGTGGGGCATCTCGTCGCGCAAGCGCGCCGGGCTGAGCACGCCGTGGCTGCCGATGGTCGTGATCAAGACCGTGCTGCTCGCAGCGGGGCTGGGCTTCGTGACGTACTACGTCAACATCGACCGCGGATTCACCTACCTGTGGATCTTCTTCGTGCTGCTCGTGGTGATCATGGACTTCGTGCTGCGCCGGACCCGCTGGGGCCGGCACGTGTTCGCGGTCGGTGGCAACGTGGAGGCCGCTCGACGGTCGGGCATCAAGGTCGACCGGGTCTACATCTCGGTCTTCGCGATGACGTCCCTGCTGGCCGCCGTCGGCGGCCTGCTGCAGGCCGGGCTCCAGACCTCGGTGTCCCAGGCGAGCGGTACGACGGACACCAACCTGACCGCGATCGCGGCCGCGGTGATCGGCGGCACCAGCCTCTTCGGCGGCCGCGGATCGGCGTACTCCGCGCTCCTGGGCATCCTGGTGCTCCAGGCGATCCAGAACGGGCTGAACCTGGTCCACGTGGACTCGTCGGTGCGATTCATGGTCACCGGCGGCGTGCTCCTGGTCGCGGTGGCGATCGACTCGGTCTCCCGCAGGGCGCGCTCCTCGAGCGGCCGCGGCTGACGCTGACCCGCCCGAAACTTTCGGGCGGGTCAGCCCTCCAGGCCCCGAGGCCAGCCGTCTGCTGCGTGCGCGGGTGGCCTCGGTGTTATTTTGGCGGCCCCTGGAGGAACGGTCGGGGGCACCTTCTGAGAATCTCGAGGACATCTCATGCGCAAGACGCTGACCGGCATCGTGGCATCCGCCGCGCTCGTCGCCTCCTCCCTCGCCGGCGCCGCCACCGCCGCCACGCGGGTGGACGGCAACCACTTCGCCGCGAGCGGCCTCACGTTCGTCACCCACGGATGTGTGGACTCGCGGGCGATCCCCGTGGTGCCGCCCGAGTTCGTCATCTCCCGGGGACCGAAGCGACCGCCGCTGGGCGAGCATTCCGTCGGCTGGGTCATGGATGGGCCGACGTACGGCGCGGGCCTCAAGGCGCACCTGGCCGACCCGCTGACCCTCGACAGCCTGAGGATCGCCCTCTACTCCAGCGACTCCGACGAGGAAGGTGTCGCTGTCGCGACGTACTACGCCCCGGGGGACGACGGGGTGTGGCAAGGCATCGCCGCTCTCGAACCCGATGCCGTCCGCGGTTGGCACCCGGTCGAGGCCTCGGATGCTGTCTACAGATGGGTCCACTTCGTCGGAGACACGATTGACCGCGAGGACCCGGACGGCACCATCCAGGCCATGGCCGCGCGACACGGCGGCAGCGGTGCCGGGGCAGACATCGGGTTCATGTTCGGCTGCAACGGTGGCTCCTTCTTCGTCGATGACTTCAGGCTGTCGACGCAGAGTCAGGACAAGGTGTACGACCTCGGTGGGTTCCGGTCCAGGGTCACCCTCTTCACCCACTCGAAGGCCCGGAACAACCTGACGCTGGACTACTCCGAGGGCGTCAAGGTCACCGCGAAGGTGCGCTCGCTCTCGGGGAACAAGACTCTGTCGGGGCCGGCCCTGGTGCAGTCCCGGCCCCGGTCATCGGCGAAGTGGCGGACCGTGGACAAGTCGCACGTAGGCAGGTCGGGCAACTTCTCCTTCAAGGCGAAGCCAGGTGTGTCGAGCCTCTACCGGGTCGTCTACCGCGGAGCCAGCCAGTACGAGCCCGGCACGTCACGACCGTTGCGTATCTTCGTCCGCAAGAAGGTCGTCGCTCGGCTCGGCGATGCCACCGTCACGCGGGGGCACGCGGTCACCACGACCGGCCATCTTCTGCCGAAGCGGGCGGGCCGGGTGCTGCTCCAGCGCTATGCCCGCGGTGACTGGCGCACAGTCCGCAGAGGCCAGGCAGGTGGGTCGGGTGCGTTCCGGTTGTCCGCGAGGTCCACGCGGCTCGGCACCAGCTACTGGCGGGTGCTCGCGTCGACAGGGCACGGCACGTCGGCCGGCGTGTCCAGGGCGATGAAGCTGGTGACACGCGCACCCTCGTCCGGAGGCGGGGGGCCGACGCCGCCACCGCCCGATGACCCGCCACCGCCGCCGCCGAACGTCCCGCCCCCGCCGCCGGGCCCGCAGCGCAGCTGGGTCGGCTGAGCCGGCACCCACCGGGTCGGCCGCTCGCCGGGCCGACCCGGTGGTCAGCGGTAGAGGTGGACCCGGCTCGTGACGCCATCGACGTCGAGGACGTAGAAGCCGGAATCCGTCAGGATCTTGAAGTAGTGCGGCAGGAAGGTCCGCCCACCGTCCGAGATGGTGACCCGTCTCTCGCAGCTGGCGGTCGTGCAGGGCTGGGTCGCCCCCTCCTGGCGCACCAGGGCCGTCGGGGTGGCGCCGTCGGAGAAGCCGGCGAGCCGCAGGCCGTACCACTGGCACGGATAGGTGATGCCGTTCTGGAAGTCGCTGCACGCGCCCGGCACCCGGACCAGTGCGGCCGTGCGCGGCTGGGCGCGTCCGCAGCTGCGGACCGGATCGCCCGGCTCCTCACGGCCGGTGTCGTCGTAGGCCACCGTGCGCGCCTGGATGCAGCCGCGGTCGCCGCCCTGCTCGGTCGTGATCGTCATCCGGCGGGCCTCACGCCACCCGTTGCCGGCGTTCACCTCCACCCGCTGCCGGACGTCCTCGGGGCTGCGCGGCGCCAGGGTCCGGAAGACCACAGAGCGGTAGCCGGGCCGCGCGGTGACCTTCGGGGCGCCGGGGGTGACGAGCGCCGCCAACGAGGTCGACGGTGACTCCGACACCGACGGGGTGGGGCTGTCGCCGGCCACCGGCTCCCCGTCGCCCTGGTAGGCGTTGACGAGGAACGCCGTCGTGCCGATCGCGACCGCGACGAGGGCGGCCACCAGCGCTGCCGGCAGCCAACGCCGAGACGGCGACCCCTTGGCGGGTGTCGGCGCGCTCGGCGGGGGTGTCCGCCCTACGGCACCGCTCCGGATGACCGTGTGGTGCGCTGAGGAGTCGTGTGCGCTCTGCGGGGCCGCCGCCCGGGCGGCGGCCGCGCCGGCGAGCTGGTTGGAGGTGCGGGTCTTCGCGTCGGAGCGGTTGTCGAAGGGCTCGGCTGCGGTCACGCCCCCGGTGGGCAGCGGGGCCGGCACCGCCTGGCTGTCGATGTCACGGATGATCGCGAGCAGCTCGGCGCGCAGTGCGCCGGCCGAGGGAGTGCGCAGCTCGGGATCCTTGTTGAGCGCCTGAGCCAGCACCTGGTCGATCCGGTCGTCGACGACGTGGCCGGTGCCCAGGCGCGGCACGGGCGCGTTGATGTGGGCGTTCATCATCTGGAAGTCGGTGCCGCTGTAGGGGGCGTCGCCGGTGAGGATGGACCACAGCAGGCACCCCATCGAGTAGATGTCGCCACGCTCGTCGGCGGCGTGCCCGAAGTGCCGCTCCGGGGCCATGTAGGCGGGGCTCCCGACCAGCGTGCCGGTCCGGGTGAGGCTGGCTCGCGGGGAACCGTCGCCGGTGCCCTCGATCGCGATGCCGAAGTCGCACAGGTAGGGGATGAGCCCCTCGGGCCGGCTCCACAGCAGCACGTTGCCGGGCTTCACGTCGCGGTGGATGACGCCGACGGCGTGGGCGTCGGCGAGCGCCTCGCACACCTGGGCCAGCAGGGCCAGGGAGGCCCGGCGGTCCAGGGGCCCGTTCTTGACCAGCCAGGTCTGGAGGTCGCCGTCGGGGAAGAGCTCGGTGACGAAGAAGACGGTGTCCTCGTGCTCGCCGTACTCGTAGATGCCGACGATGTTGCGGGACTTGATCTTCGCGAGGACCGCCGCCTCGCGCGCGAACCGCGCCTGGAAGTCGTCGCGGTCCGGCAGGGACGGCAGCACGATCTTGAGCGCGACGGAGCGGTTCAGGATCCGGTCGACGGCTTCGTAGACGATCCCCATCCCGCCGTGGCCCAGCTCGCGCACGATGCGGTAGCGACCGCCGTACTCGTCGCCTGCCTTAGGAAATCCCGCCATTGCCGCCCTCGAACAAGTGTCGGCCCCTCCGGCCGTCGCCCTGACCCCGAGGACTTTACTTCCTCCGGTCCGGAGCGACGAACGTCGCGTCCACCCGATCAGGCGAGGCGGGTCGGCACGCCGTACGTCGTGGTGCGCTCGCGGACCGGCCGGTCGATGCCGGCGCCGATCTCGGTGAGCTCGGCGACGGTCTTCGCTGAGCCGTGCTCGGAGCCGGCCATCCGGGAGATGGTCTCCTCCATGAGGGTGCCGCCCACGTCGTTGGCGCCGGCCCGGAGCAT
>JAOPYB010000331.1 GCA_025964835.1 Nocardioides sp.
GCGTAGAACTCCACCATGGTGCCGAAGATGTCCGAGGTCGACTCGTTGAGGCCGCCGGACTCACCGGAGTAGTCGAGGCCCGCGGTGTTCTCGGTGACGCCGTGCGACATCTCGTGGCCGGCGACGTCGAGCGAGGTCAGCGGACCGTAGTTGGTGCCGTCGCCGTCGCCGTACGTCATCTTGGTGCCGTCCCAGAAGGCGTTGACGTAGCCGTTGCCGTAGTGCACGCGGTTGTAGGAGCCGGTGCCGTTGCCGAAGATCCCGTTGCGCCCGAACGTGGACTTGTAGAAGTCCCACGTCATGTTCGTGCCGTACTGCGCGTCGACGGCGGCCGACTCGCGGCTGCTGGTCGAGCCGGTGCCGAACAGGTTGTCGGGGCTGGTGAACAGGGTGCCGGTCTTGCAGCCGCTGCCGAAGATCTGGCAGAGGTAGGAGTCCTCGGCGTTGTTCAGGTCGGTCGTGTAGGTGTTGCCCCGGGTCGGGTCCTTGAGCTGGTACGTCGAGCCGGAGAGCGTGAGCTGGAGCGGGACGGTGCCGCCGTAGAGCGACTGGCCGGAGCCGTCGACGGTCTCGATCTGCTCCTCGCGGCGCAGTACGGCGCCCGTCCTCGCGTCGACGAAGGTCTCCAGGCGGCTCGGGGTGCCGTCCTTGTAGACGCCGCCCGTGGTCACCTGCCAGGCGAGGTGCGGTCGGTCGGCGGTGGCGTCCACGACGAGCCGCGGGGCGCCGGCCGTGCGCAGGCCGGCGATCGTCCGGGTGGCCTTCGCGGGAGCCAGCGCCCTTGAGGAGGCCGCGGCAGCGGTCACGGCGGGGGTGGTCGAGAGACGCAGCGGGGACCGCAGGGTCTGGCTGACGCCGCGCCAGCCGGCCGCGGGGCCGCGGTGCACGACGACGTCGCCGCCGAGGACCGGGACCCCGTGCAGGGTGCGGTCCAGGCGCACGTGGGTGCTGCCGTCGGCGTCGGTGATGGTGTCGATGACACCGAAGGCCTGGCCTGCGGCGTCGCGGGCGGCGCCGGGGTGCTGCTCGAGCGCGCTGATCGCGGCGGCGGCGGTGCCGGGCCTGGTCGGGTGAGCGGTCTGCACGGTCGCGTCAGCGGCCTGCACACCGAAGGTGCCTGCAGCCAGTACGGCGGCCGTGGCGAGCCCCAGAGTCCTGCGCATGAATGGTTCCCTCTCCTCGTGCTCCGTGGTGTGCCCCGTGGATCGCACACCCTCGCCATCACAACGACCGAGGTCACGCGGGGACACCTGCACGTTCCTGCAACGCATGAAGTTGCAGGAATCTCCCGATCAGTCGAGGTCGAGGAAGCTCTCGAGCCCGACCGTGAGCCCGGCGTGGGACTCGATGGCGCGCAGCGCCGTGAGCACGCCCGGCGTGAAGGAGGCGCGGTCGAGCGAGTCGTGCCGGATGGTGAGGGTCTCCCCCACGCCGCCCAGGATGACCTCCTGGTGCGCCACCAGGCCCCGGATCCGCAGCCCGTGGACGCGGATGCCGTCGACGTCCGCCCCCCGCGCCCCGTCGAGGGAGGTGGTGGTGGCGTCGGGGACCGGCGGGGAGCCGGCGGCGCGGCGGGCGGCGGCGATGAGCTCCGCCGTACGCCGGGCGGTGCCGGACGGCGCGTCGGCCTTGTCGGGGTGGTGGAGCTCGACGACCTCGACCGACTCGTAGAACGGGGCGGCCGCCGCGGCGAAGCGCATCATCAGGATGGCGCCGATGGAGAAGTTCGGGGCGATCAGGACGCCGGTGCCCGGGGAGTCCGCCAGCCAGCCACGGAGCGTGTCCAGGCGCTCGTCGTCGAAGCCGGTGGTCCCGACGACGGCGTGGATGCCGTGCCGGATGCAGAACGCCAGGTTGTCCATGACGACGTCCGGATGGGTGAAGTCGACGACGGCGCGTGCCCGGCTGTCGACCAGCTGGTCGAGCGAGTCGTCGGCGTCGATCGCCGCCACGAGGTCGAGGTCGTCGGCCGCATCGAGCGCCCGGCACACCTCGGATCCCACCTTGCCCCGGGCGCCGAGCACGCCCACCTTCAGTCCGGTTGCCGCGTCCGCGCGGGTCGACTCAGTCACGGTCCCAACCTAGTGCCCGCAGGCGATCGGTCCGTTCCCCCGTCCCGCCGCGTGACCGGCCGCGCTTTCTGGCAGTCTTGGGTCCATGCCACTGCAGACGATTCCGGTTCGGATCCGATGGGCGGTCGAGCTGATGGACGTCCAACCGTCCGACCACGTCCTCGAGATCGGCTGCGGGCCGGGCGCGGGAGCCGAGCTGATCCTCAGCCGGCTGGACACCGGCAAGCTCTTCGCGATCGACCGCTCGGAGTCCGGCGTCGACCGCACGAAGCGCCGCAACGCCCAGGCCGTGGAGTCTGGGAAGCTCACCGTGCGCCAGATCGACCTGGCCACGCTGCGGGTCCCGGTGAAGCGCCTGAACAAGGTGTTCGCGTTCAACGTCAACCTGTTCTGGGTGCGCGAGTGCGCCGACGAGGTGGCGCTGCTGCACGAGCGCGTGCTGCCCGGTGGTGCCGTCTACCTGTTCTACGAGGCCAACCGCGCCGAGCTGGTGCCGAACATCGTGAAGCGGACCTCCGCGGCGCTGGAGGCCGGTGGCTTCCGGGTCTCGGTGGTGGAGCAGAAGGCACCCGCGGTCGTGGGCATCATCGGTCGTCGCTGAGGATATTTCCTTATGGCTGCTTTACATTAGGTAATTTCCTAATGTAGGCTGGTCATCAGGCCGAGACCGAGGAGGCGTCATGACCGTGGCCGTCCTGACCGTGGACCAGCGGGGCAGCCGCACCCGCCCCGACCTCGTGCCCGACACGATCGAGGCGCTGGCGAGCGTGCCCCTCCTCCGCCCGCTGGAGCGCACGGCGGGCGACGAGTTCCAGGGCGTCCTCGACGACCCCGCCGCGCTCTCCCGGGTCGTCGAGCTGCTGTTGCGCGAGGACGCCTGGAACATCGGCATCGGGATCGGCGACGTCGACACCCCACTCCCCGACCACGCTCGCGCCGGCCGCGGCCCGGCGTACCTCCAGGCGCGCAGCGCCGTGACCTCGGCCAAGAACAGCCCCTGGCACCTGCGGGTCGCCGGTGACGACCCGGGCGCCCGGGCCCTCGAGACCACGCTGTGGCTCTGGGCGGCGGTGCTGGGCCGCCGGACCAGGGGCGGCTGGGAGGTGGCCGACCTCGTCGACGAGGGGCTGTCCTACGAGGAGGCGGGGCGTCGCCTCGGGATCAGCCAGTCCGCGGTGAGCCAGCGCGCCCAGGCCGCCGGCATCGTCGAGGGCCGCCGCGCCCGCGAGCTCGCCACCCAGCTGACCGCCCAGCTCCTCGGTGCCGAGGTCCCCGCATGAGCGTCGACACCGCCGGCACCCTGGTCCTGGTGCTGCTCGGCGCGTGCGTGGTGGCCGGCCTCGTCGCCTGGACCCCGGCGGGACGCCGGATCTGGGTGCCGCCGACCGTGGCCCTGCTTGCGGCCGCGGCGCTCCTGGCCGCGGTCGCCGGTCCCGTCGAGGTGGCGGGCCGGGGCGGGCACACCCTGCTGGTCGTGCTCGCCGGGCTGGTCGCCGTGGTCGGCGGTGGCCCCGTGACCGGGCGCGTCTTCGACCTCGTCGACCGCGACGAGACCCCCGGGCGGTCCATGGACCGGGCCGGCCAGGTGCTCCGCGGCGGCGCCTGGATCGGCGCCCTCGAGCGGGGCGCGATCCTCGCGTCCCTCGTGGCCGGCTGGCCGGAGGGGCTGGCGGTGGTGCTGGCCGTGAAGGGACTCGGTCGCTATCCCGAGCTGCGTGCGGCCGAGGACGGCGTCCGCACCGGCGCCGCCGAGCGCTTCATCATCGGCACCTTCGCCAGCGTGCTCTGGGCGTGTGCCTGCGCGGGTGTCGTGGTGCTGGTGCGCGGCTGACCCGACGCTCGGCTCGAGGGCCGGGCGGTGACAGCGCGCCGGGAAGCGGTCGGTCAGGTGCTGGCGGAATCGGCCTGTGCGGAAGGCTGGCCGGCCTTCGACGCGAACTGACGCAGGAGCTGGTCCTCGGCGCGATTGAGGTAGTCGAGGAGCACGGCGACGGCCTCCTGGCTGCGCCCAGCCTCCACCAGCGTCGCGATGCGCTCGTTGTCGCCGAGGTACGGCTCGTAGAAGTCGCGCACCGTAGGCATCACGTGGAAGGCCAGTCGGAGCTCGGCCAGCAGCTGGCTCATGATCTCGTCGATCCGGGTGCTGTCGGCCAGTGCGGCGATCGAGCGGTGGAAGTG
>JAOPYB010000333.1 GCA_025964835.1 Nocardioides sp.
GACTGGGCGACGAAGGACTTCTACGCCGAGCTCGGCGTCAAGAAGGACGCGACGGCCGAGGAGATCAAGAAGGCCTACCGCAAGCTCGCGCGCGCCAACCATCCCGACTCGCACCCCGGCGACACGGCCAGGCACGAGAAGTTCAAGACCGTGGCCGAGGCCTACGACGTCGTCGGCGACGCCGAGAAGCGCGTCAAGTACGACGAGATGCGCTCGCTCTACGGCTCCGGCGGCGGGATGCGTGGCGGCTTCCCCGGCGCCGGTGGCGGTGCGGGCGGCGGCTTCGACCTCAACGACCTGCTCCGCGAGCGGGCCGGCGGGGGCGGCGGCTTTGGTGACATGTTCGGCGACCTCTTCGGTGGCACCCGGGGGCGCACCCAGCAGCAGCGCCGCCCGCAGAAGGGCGCCGACGTCGAGACCACGGCGACGATCAGCTTCACCGACGCCCTCGACGGCGTCACGATCTCGCTGCGGCTGACGTCCGACGCCCCGTGCCCCGACTGCTCCGGCACCGGCGGCAAGCCCGGCACCAAGCCGCACATCTGTCCCGAGTGCGAGGGCGCCGGCTACGTCGTCGCCTCCGTCGGCGGGGCGTTCTCGATGAACGAGACGTGCCCGGCCTGCGGCGGCCGACAGCTCGTCTACGACGACCCGTGCCCCACCTGCCACGGCAGCGGGCGCGGCATGTCGGCCCGCTCGATCCAGGCCCGCATCCCCGCCGGCGTCAAGGACGGCCAGCGGATCCGGGTGCGCGGCAAGGGCGCCGCCGGTGAGAACGGCGGACCCGCCGGCGACCTGTTCGTCGTCGTGAAGGTCTCGCCGCACCGACTGTTCGGCCGCAAGGGCGACAACCTCACCCTCGACGTGCCCGTCTCGTTCGACGAGCTCGCGCTCGGCGCCGACGTCAAGGTCCCGACGCTGTCCGGCGCCCCCGTCACGCTCAAGATCCCGGCCGGCACGCCCAACGGCCGCACGTTCCGGGTCCGCGGTCGGGGCGCCCCCAAGGCAGACGGCACCAGCGGCGACCTGCTCGCGACCGTCGAGGTCCAGGTCCCGGCCGTCCTCGACGACGCGGCCCGTGAGGCTGTGCTGGCCTACCGCGACGCCACCGCCGGCAAGCCGCTGCGCGCCAACCTGTTCGAGGCGGGCTCGTGATGGGCGGCCCGCCGCGCGAGCGGTTCGTGGCGCCCAGCCCGGACGCCGCCGTCTACGTCATCAGCGTGGCCGCGGAACTGACCGGCCTGCACCCGCAGACCCTGCGCACCTACGAGCGGCTCGGGCTGATCACGCCGGGCCGCACGGGCGGTGGCGGGCGCCGCTACTCCCACCGCGACATCGAGCTGCTGCGCGAGATCGCCGACCTGACCTCCGTCGGGATCGGCCTCGAGGGGGTCCGCCGGATCCTCGACCTCGAGCACCGCGCCAGCGCGCTGGCCCGCCGCAACGAGGAGCTGCTCGCCGAGCTCGAGGCCACCCGCGCGGCCCTGCACCAGGCGCTGGACACCCGGCGCGCGGAGGACCCGCTCCGCCCCCCCAACAAGCTGCCGGTCCTCCGCCAGCCCGCGCCCGGCCAGTCCTTGGTCGTCTGGCGCCGGCGTCCCTGACTACGCCGCCACGGCCGCCACCTCGACCGCCAGCTCGTCGAGGTCCAGGAGCAGCAGCTCCTCCGGGGAGCCGCTCGTCATGGCGATGATCCGGTCGCGCAGCTCGCACTCGGCGGGGCCGGCCAGCCGGGCGATCATGCCGTGCAGCACCCGCATCACCGAGAGCACTGCCGCCATCTCGCCGAGCTCGCCCCGCTCGCGCCAGGACACGCCGCCGTACGTCACCTGGGACACCTGCTGGCCGGCGCCCCGGCAGTCGTACGCCGCGCAGCCCGGCCACCCGGACCCGACCAGGTCCGCGTGGATCCGGCAACGGTCGTCGCCGCGGAGGTGGTGGCAGGGTGTCCCGCCGGGCTTGTCGGCCGCGAAGCCGTCCTCGGTGCGGTACGGCAGCAGCACGCAGCACAGGCCGAAGCACTGCGAGCAGTCCGCCACGAGGACCGGGAGCGGTGACCGCGGTGAACTCATCCGCTCATCGTGGCACGATCCACCAGAGTTGAGTGGAACAGACTCAACTTCTGGTGCGTTCAACCAGTGACGAGGATGCTCGTCCACAGCACGAACACGACCACAGGAGAGCCACATGAGCCAGTTCGGGGCCGACAAGTTCACGACCCGTAGCCGCGAGGTTATCGAGGCCGCCCAGGTCTCGGCCACCACGGGTGGCAACACCGCGACCGAGCCCATCCACCTCCTCGTCGCCCTGCTGCGCCAGAGCGACGGCACCGCACGCAACCTGGTCACGAAGGCCGGCGTCGACGCCGACGCGCTGACCCGGCAGGCCGAGGCGGTGCTCAACGCGCTGCCGAAGGCCAGCGGCGCCACCGTCCAGCAGCCCGGGGCGTCCGCGGCGATGACCCGGGTGCTGGCCGGCGCCATCGACCTCGCCGCCGGCATGAAGGACGACTACGTCGCCACCGAGCACCTGCTGATCGCGCTCGCCGGCACCGAGAGCTCCGCCCAGAGGGTCCTCACCGACGCCGGCCTCACCGAGCAGGGCCTGCGCGAGGGGCTCACCGCCGTGCGCGGCAACCGCCGGGTCACCAGCCAGGACGCCGAGTCGACGTACGAAGCGCTGGAGAAGTACTCCGTCGACCTCACCAAGGCGGCCGAGGACGGCCGCCTCGACCCGGTCATCGGGCGCGACGCCGAGATCCGCCGGGTCGTCCAGGTGCTGAGCCGGCGCACCAAGAACAACCCCGTCCTGATCGGCGAGCCCGGCGTCGGCAAGACCGCCGTCGTCGAGGGGCTCGC
>JAOPYB010000336.1 GCA_025964835.1 Nocardioides sp.
CTCGGTCGGGTCGTGGCTGCACGGAGCCGCCGCAACGCTGGCGTCGGGGGGCGGACCGATCGTCGCGGGCGAGGTCGCGGGGGCGGTCGCCGAGGTGGTCCGGCGGCTGCCGGCTGTTCGCGGGTGAAGCACCCTCCCGGCCCCGGACCCGGGGGATGGAAGAATCGGCCGGCATGAGCCTCCCGCCGGTCGCGCGCGCCGAGATCGTCGTCGATCTCGCGGCGATCCGGCACAACGTCGCCGTGCTGCGCGAGCTGGTCTCGACCGACGAGGCCGGAACCGGCGTCGCGATGATGACGGTCGTCAAGGCCGACGGCTACGGCCACGGCATGGTGGAGGCGGCCGGCGCCGCCCGTGCGGGCGGGGCCGACTGGCTGGGCGTGGCCACGATCGACGAGGCGCTGGCGCTGCGCGCCGGGGGCGACAGCGGCCGGGTCCTCTGCTGGCTCGGCGTGCCGGGTGAGGACTACGCCGCCGCGGTCGCCGCCGACGTCGACCTGACCGCCTACTCCACGGCCGAGCTGGACGAGATCGCCGTCGGGGCGGAGCAGGCCGGTCGCCCGGCGCGCCTCCAGCTCAAGGTCGACACCGGCCTCTCCCGCGGGGGCGCCCCGGAGGAGGCCTGGCCCGGAGTGGTCGCCGCCGCCCGGGCCGGCGAGCAGGCGGGTCACTGGCGGGTCACCGGCATCTGGTCGCACTTCGCGTGCAGCGACGAGCCCGACCACCCCGCCAACGACGTCCAGGAACGGGCCTTCCGGGACGCGCTCGACGTGGCCGACGCCGCCGGTCTGCGCCCCGAGGTCCGGCACCTGGCCAACTCCGCGGCCGCGATCCTGCGCCCCTCGTCCCGCTTCGACCTGGTGCGGTGCGGGCTGGCGTCGTACGGCCTCGACCCCGCACCCGGCCACACCCGCGACCTCGGGCTGGTGCCCGCGATGACCGTCCGCGCGTCGCTCGCGATGGTCAAGTCGATCGCGACCGGGGCGGGTGTCTCCTACGGCCACACCTGGGTCGCCGACCACGACACGACCGTCGGCCTGGTGCCGGTCGGCTACGGCGACGGGGTGCCGCGGCACGCCGGCAACGCCGCCGAGACGTGGGTCGCCGGCAGGCGCCGCCCCGTCCGCGGCCGGATCTGCATGGACCAGTTCCTCGTCGACCTGTCCGGCGACTCCTCCGGTGACCCCGCGGCCGCCGGTGACGAGGTCGTGCTGTTCGGCACCGGCCGCGCCGGCGAACCCACCGCCCAGGACTGGGCGGAAGCCTGCGGGACGATCTCCTACGAGATCGTGACCCGTATCGGAGGCCGGTTCACCCGACGCCACCACGACGGAGGAGACCCCGCATGACCCTGGCCCGCAAGATGCTCGGAGCCGCCGCCGGTGCCGGAGTCGTGGCCGTCGCCGGCACCGCGGTCGAGGTCCGGCGCCGCCGGCGGGTCATCGCGCGCCGGGGCGCCGGCGACGTCACGCCCCTGGGGTCCCTGCACTCCCCGCCGCAGACCGTCGTCGCCGACGACGGGGTGCCGCTGCACGTCGAGGTCGACGAGCACACGCCCGACAAGGCCGGTGGTCGCCGGCGTACGACGCCCGCGGGCCCGGCCCTGACCCTCGTCTTCTGCCACGGCTACGCGCTCAACCTCGACTGCTGGCACTTCCAGCGCGCGGGCTACCGCGGGCTGGTGCGCGCGGTCTACTACGACCAGCGCTCCCACGGCCGCTCCGGCCGCTCCACCGTGGGACACGCCACGATCGACCAGCTCGGCCACGACCTCAAGCAGATCCTCGACGAGGTCGTGCCCGAGGGCCCGGTCGTCCTCGTCGGCCACTCGATGGGCGGGATGACGATCATCGCGCTGGCCGAGCTCCACCCCGAGCTGTTCGGCGATCGCGTCGTCGGGGTGGGTCTCGTCTCCACGACCGCGGGTGGTCTGGACCCCAGCCGGATCCTGCTGCCGATGCTGCCCCTCTCGCTGGGCAGCGGGCTGACGCACCGCGTCGTCAAGGTCCTCGGCCGGGGACACCGGACGATCGACGGGCTGCGCCGCCTCGGCAAGGACTTCGCGATGGTCGCCACCGACCTGTTCGCCTTCGGCGACGCCGTCCCGGCGGCGTACGTCGAGTACGTCGACAAGATGCTGTCCGACACCCCCTTCGAGGTCGTGGCGGAGTTCTTCCCGAGCTTCGGCAGCCTGGACAAGTTCCATGCCGTCGAGGTGCTGTCGCGGGTGCCGACCGCGATCATCTGCGGGACCGGCGACAGGCTCACCTCCATCGGCCACAGTCGCAAGCTGCACGCGAGCATCGACGGATCGACCCTGCTCGAGTGCGAGAAGGCCGGTCACATGGTGATCATGGAGCGCCACGACCGGGTCACCGCCGAGCTCGACCAGCTCCTGGCGGCCGCCGCGGCCGCCCTGGAGTCGCGGTGAGCCTCGACGTACGTCGCGTGGGCGCCGAGTCCGCGGAGCGCGTGCTGGCGGTCGTCCGCGCCGCGTTCGAGGTGCGCCCGCCGCTGGACCCGCCCGCGGCCGCGCTGACCGAGACCGTCGAGTCCCTGGGCGAGAAGCTCGCCACGGGGGGCGGGCTGCTGGTCAGCCTGGACGGCGAGGACGTCGGCGTCCTCGTGCTCGACCCGGTCGGCACCACGATGTACCTCCGTCGCTTCGGCGTCACGCCGGCGGCCCAGGGCCACGGGATCGCACGGGTCCTCATCGACGCCGCCGTCGACGCCGCGCACGGCTTCGACGACCTCACCGTCGTGGCGCGCGAGGAGCTGCCGCAGACGCGGCGGTTCTGGGAGCGCCAGGGCTTCCGCGAGATCCTGCGGGACCCGCCCAACGTCGAGCTGCGCCGCCCCCTGCGGACCTTCATCTTCGACGCTCCGGACGCCGAGACCATGCGGGAGCTGGGGGCCTCACTGGCCGGGCAGCTGGCGCCGGGCGACCTGATCGTGCTGAGCGGCGAGCTCGGGGCCGGCAAGACCACGTTCACCCAGGGGATCGGCGCCGGGCTCGGGATCCGCGGCGACGTCACCTCCCCGACCTTCGTCATCGCCCGCGAGCACCCCTCGCTCACCGGTGGCCCGGCGCTCGTGCACGTGGACGCCTACCGGCTCAGTGGTTTCGACGAGCTCGAGGACCTCGACCTCGAGACCTCGCTCGAGGACTCGGTGACCGTTGTCGAGTGGGGTGAGGGCGTCGCCGAGGGGCTCGCCGAGTCCCGGCTCGAGGTCCGCATCATCCGGGCGCTCGCCGAGGAGGACGAGGACTCCGAGCTCGACCCCCGTCGCGTGCTGATGACGCCGATCGGCCCGCGGTGGTACGAGATGGAGGAGCTCTCCCGCCAGCGGCCGCCGCTCGCCGAGAAGCTCAACGAGAACCTCCTGCTCGACTTCTTCCGCTGCGAGGAGTCGGAGCTCGCGGACCTGGACCCCCGGATCCCGCTGCCGCTCTCGCTGATGGTCGCCGAGCACGACGGGCAGGTGCTGCTCGTGCACAACGCGTGGCGCCGCGAGTGGGAGCTGCCCGGCGGCATGATCGACGAGGGTGAGACCCCCCGCGAGGCCGCCGTACGCGAGTTCGTCGAGGAAACCGGCACGCCCCCCGGCGAGGTGTCCTTCGTCGGGGTCGGCACGGTGCAGCTCGGGCACGAACGCCGCATCGAGTACGCCGCGGTCTACCGCACGACGCTCGCCGCCGTCCCCGACTTCGAGCCCAACGACGAGATCGACGGCATCGACTGGTGGGACCTCAGCTCGAACCTGCCCGGGCTCTCACCCATCGACGCCCACCTCGCCGAGCTCGCTGTGGAACAGCCCGGCGACTGATCCGCCACGTCGGGTCAGCCCCTGCCCTTCACCGGAACGAGATGGACGGTGCCCTCGACCAGGGCCACTTCGCCGCTGTTCGGA
>JAOPYB010000366.1 GCA_025964835.1 Nocardioides sp.
CTCGAGCGCGACCAGGCCGAGCGGGCCACGATGTCGATGCTGGTGCCGCCGCAGATGATGAACACCATGGTGCCGCTGTCGGTCCCGGCCGGCCCCGGCTCGCTCACCGACGCGTTCTACGCCGACCCGATCCGGCACTACATGATCCCGGTGTTCAGCGACCGGCGCACCGACTGGTCCTCGCACCCGCACGCGACCCGCGACTCGCTGCACGAGCACGACATGTGGGTGGCCGAGGGGCTCACCCACCGCTACCCCACCAAGGTGCTCGCCGAGCTGCTCCCGACCTGCCCGCAGTACTGCGGCCACTGCACCCGGATGGACCTGGTCGGCAACTCGACGGCGGTCATCGACAAGCTGAAGTTCGCCGGCAAGCCCAACGACCGGCTCGGCGACATGATCGACTATCTGCGCCGTACGCCGTCCGTGCGCGACGTGGTCGTCTCCGGCGGCGACGTCGCCAACATGCCGTGGCCCCGGCTCGAGCAGTTCCTGATGTCGGTCCTCGAGGTGGAGAACATCCGCGACATCCGGCTGGCCACCAAGGCGCTCATCGGGCTCCCCCAGCACTGGCTGCAGCCCGACGTCCGCACCGGGATGGAGCGCGTCGCCACCGTCGCCCGCGCCCGCGGTGTCTCGATCGCGATGCACACCCACGCCAACCACGCGAACTCCGTCACGCCCCTGGTGGCCGAGGCGACCAGCGCCATGCTCGACGCGGGGCTGCGCGACGTGCGCAACCAGGGCGTGCTGCTCAACGGCGTCAACGCCGACCCCCACGCGCTGCTGGACCTCTGCTTCGGGCTGCTCGACGGCGCCCGGATCATGCCCTACTACTTCTACATGTGCGACATGATCCCGTTCTCGGAGCACTGGCGGGTCTCGGTCGCCGACGCCCAGCGCCTGCAGCACCACATCATGGGCTACCTCCCGGGCTTCGCGACGCCGCGGATCGTGTGCGACGTGCCGTTCGTCGGCAAGCGCTGGGTCCACCAGCTCGCCGACTACGACACCGAGCGCGGCATCTCGTACTGGACCAAGAACTACCGCACCTCGATCGAGATCGGCCGTGAGGGGGCCGAGGACGGGTTGTCGCGCACCTACGAGTACTACGACCCGATCCACACGCTCCCGGCGGCGGGCCGGCAGTGGTGGGCCGAGCACGGGAACCTCGACGAGTCCGCCCTCAAGGCCGCCGAGGTGGCCGAGGCCTCCCGCCGGGTGGCGGCCCTGCAGGCGTGGTGACCGAGCCGCGGGTCAGGTGACCGGGCGGCCCTCGAACGGCGTGGAGAGCACGATCGTGGTGCGAGTGGAGACGTTCGCGACCGCGCGGATCCTGGCCAGCAGGTCCTCCAGCGCGAGCGGCGTCGCGACGCGCACCTTGAGGATGTAGGACTCGTCGCCGGCGACCGACCAGCAGGACTCGATCTCGGGAACCTCGCGGACCCGCTCGGGCGAGTCGTCGGGCTGCGACGGGTCGATCGGGCGGATCGAGATGAACGCGGTCAGCGGCAGGCCGAGCTGGTCGTGGTCGATGGTCGCCCCGTAACCACGGATCAGCCCGCGCGACTCGAGCCGCTTGACGCGCTGGTGCACCGCCGAGGTGGAGAGCCCGGTCGACTTGCCGAGATCGGTGAAGGACATGCGTCCGTCGCCGGCGAGGAGATCGAGGATCTTGCGGTCGGTGCCTTCTAGTTCTGACGCGGTCACGCGCACAGAGTAGCGGTCGGGACATGGCAGGATGCCGGACGTGAACAGCCAGGATCCGGGTCGTCTGATGCTCCTCGACACCGCGTCGATGTACTTCCGCGCGTACTTCGGGGTCCCGGAGATCACCGCACCGGACGGCACGCCCGTCAACGCGGTGCGCGGACTGCTCGACTTCATCTCGCGGCTCGTCGCCGACTACCGGCCGACCGACCTGGTCTGCTGCTGGGACAACGACTGGCGGCCCCAGTGGCGCGTCGACCTGCTCCCGTCGTACAAGGCCCACCGCGTCGTCGAGGAGGTCGCCTCGGCGCCGGACGTCGAGGAGGTCCCCGATCCGCTCGAGGTGCAGATCCCTATCATCGTCGAGGTGCTCGACGCGTTCGGCATCTGCATCGTGGGCGCCGACGGCTACGAGGCCGACGACGTGATCGGCACGCTCGCCACCGACGCCGGCCAGCCCGTCGACGTCGTCACCGGCGACCGTGACCTCTTCCAGCTCGTCGACGACGAGGCCGACGTCCGGATCCTCTACATCGCCCGCGGCGTGGGCAACCACGAGCGGGTGACCAACGACTGGGTGCGCGCCAAGTACGACATCGACGCCCGCCAGTACGCCGACTTCGCGACGCTGCGTGGCGACGCCTCCGACGGCCTCCCCGGCGTGCCCGGGGTGGGTGAGAAGACCGCCGCCACCCTGCTCAACCGCTTCGACGACATGGCGGGGATCATCGCCGCCGCCTACGACCCCGGCGCCGAGCTCGGCCCCGGCCCGCGCGGCAAGATCAAGGCGGCGGCCGACTACCTCGAGGTGGCGCCGACCGTGGTCGCCGTCGCTCGCGACATCGACCTCGGGACCCCGGGCACTGCACTCCCCCGGACCCCCCGCGACCCGGAGAAGCTCGCGCAGCTCGCGACCCGCTTCGGGCTGGAGAGCCCGGTCGAGCGGTTGATCGCGGTCCTGGCGGGCTGAGGGGCGCTCAGCGCAGCATCTCGTCGACGGCGATCCGCGGCGGCCGGCGGGCAGCCCGGTGTGTTCGGTCATCGCTGATCCCCCACGAGCACGAGACGACCCCTCGCACGCCAGACCCGTGCCCGCCACCCGGCGCTGATTTCCGCACACCCCGCTCGTACGGTGGGTACATGAGCCGCATCGCGATCGTCGGGGGCCACGGCAAGGTGGCCCAGCACCTCCTCGTCGTCCTGCGCAGGACCGAGCACGACCCCGTGGCCCTGGTCCGCACGGAGGACTACCGCGCCGAGCTGGAGGGCATGGGCGCCGAGGTGCGGATCCTCGACCTCGAACGCCAGGACGCCGCCGACTTCGCGGCGGCCTTCGCAGGCTGCGACGCGGTGGTCTTCGCCGCCGGTGGTGGCCCGGACGGCAACCTCGAGCGCAAGCGCACCGTGGACCTCGAGGGCTCGCTCAAGTCGATCGACGGCGCCCTCCGGGCCGGGATCGGCCGCTTCGTGCAGGTATCCGCGATCGGCGTCGACGACCCGCTCCCCGAGGACACCGAACCGGTCTGGAGGGCGTACGTCGAGGCGAAGCGCGATGCCGACGCCGCCCTGCGCGACAGTGGCCTGGACTGGACGATCCTGCGACCGGGTCGGCTCACCGACGACCCGGCCACCGGCCTCGTCGCCCTCGGCCCGGACGTGGCGCGCGGCGAGGTGACTCGCGCCGATGTCGCCGCCGTGGTCGCGGCGGTCCTGGATGCCGACCGCGCGGTCGGGGCCCAGTGGAACCTGGTGGGCGGCGAGACTCCCGTGGCGGACGCCGTGAAGGCCGCGGATCGTCCGCGTGGCGTCCTACCCTGAGGTCATGGCCAAGACCGAGGTGGTGCCCGGCGAGCTCACGGTGTGGGCGCTGGCGCCCGGGAGCTGGGACGCCTTCGCGGATCTCGCGGAGCGGCACAACGGCGTGTGGGGTGCTGCTGGTGCACCTGGTTCCACACCATGACGCCGGAGAAGACCCGCGACGCCGACGACAACCGGGCCCTGAAGAAGCGGCTGGTGGACGAGGGACGTGCCCACGCGGCGTTGGTGATGGACGGCGACGAGGCCGTCGGGTGGTGCCAGTACGGCCTCCCCGCCGAGCTGCCGGACATCAACCACCGCAAGGAGTGCGAAGCCACGCGCGACCAGCTGCCCGACTGCCGGATCACCTGCTTCTGCATCGACAAGCGACCGGCGCACGGGAGTCTCGGCTGTTGCCCTGCGCGGCGCCCTGGACCTGGTCGCCCGCGCGGGTGGCGGGGTCGTCGAGGCGGCCCAAGGGCAAGAACCACTGCGTGCTGAGGACGACGGTCGCGCCGGCCCTCTAGCTGCCGCCGCTCACTCCGCCAGGCCCGAGTAGGCCACCACGCCGCGCCGCAGCCGGCGTACGACGTCGCGGGCCGTGGCCCGCAGGGGCGCGTCCCCCGCCGCGTCGGCCACCTGGCCGGCGAGGTCGAGCAGCTGCTTCATCCAGCGCACGAAGTCGCCCGCGGCGAGCTCGCTGGTGCCGAGCACGTCGTCCAGCTCGTCGCCCTCGGCCCAGCGGTAGGCGCTCCACGCGAAGCCGAGGTCGGGCTGGCGCAGGAAGTCGAGCTTGTTCTCGCGTTCGAGGGCGTCGAGCTCGCCCCACAGCCGCACCATCTCCGCGATCGCCTGCCTGGCCGCGCCGCCGGGCAGGCGGGGTGAGGAGGCGTCGTCGGCGCGGCGGGCCTCGAAGACCAGGACCGACAGCGCGGCGGCGAGCTCGGAGGCCGTGAGGTCGTCCCAGAGCCCATGCCGCAGCGACTCGGCGGCGACCAGGTCCATGTCGGAGTAGATCCGCTGCAGGTGCCGACCGCGCGGGGTGACGGTGTCGCCGTCGAGGTAGTCGAGCGCGGTGAGGACGTCGCAGACCCGGTCGAACTGCCGGGCGACGGTGTTGGTCCGCTGCTCCACCCGACGCTTCAGGGTGGCGGCGTCGCGGTCGAGCTTGAACCAGCGGTCGGCCCAGCGGGCGTGCTCCTCGCGGTCCGGGCAGGCGTGGCAAGGGTGCGCCTTGAGCTCGGCGCGCAGGACCGCGATCTGCTCCTCGGTGCCCTCGGACCGGGACCCGGCGGTGCGGCGTACGTCGTGCTCCGGCCGTCCGGTCGGCGGCGGCGGCGTCAGGTTGTGGGTCCGGGTGCGCAGGGCGGAGGCCAGGTCGCGCCGCATCTGCGGGTTCCGGCCGTTGAAGTTCTTGGGCACCTTGAGCCGGGTCACGGGCTCGACCGGGGTCGGGAAGTCGGTCATCGCCAGCCGTCGTGCCTGCCGATCGGCGGTGACGACGTAGGGGCGCGGGCCCTCGGGCGAGAACCCCGGGTCGATCACGACCGCGAAACCCGCGAACTTCCCCGTGGGGACCTGGATGACGTCGCCCGGTTTGAGGTTCGCCAGCGACGCCAGCGCCTCGTCGCGCCGGTCGGTGCGGCGGACCCGCGCGGCGCCCTTCTCGGCCTCGCCGATGCGCCGGCGGATCGCGGCGTACTCCATGAAGTCGCCGAGGTGGCAGGTCGCCGCCTCGACGTAGCCGGCCAGGGCGTCCTGGCTCTTCGTGAGCTGTCGGGCCAGCCCGACCACGGCCTTGTCGGCCTGGAACTGCGCGAAGGACTGCTCGAGCAGCTCGCGGGAGCGTTCGCGGCCGAACTGGTGCACGAGGTTGACGGCCATGTTGTACGAGGGCCGGAACGACGACCGGAGCGGGTAGGTGCGCGTGGACGCGAGGCCGGCGACCTCGCGCGGGTTCATGCCGGGCTGCCACAGCACGACGCCGTGGCCCTCGGTGTCGAGCCCGCGGCGGCCGGCGCGGCCGGTCAGCTGGGTGTACT
>JAOPYB010000371.1 GCA_025964835.1 Nocardioides sp.
GAGAGCAAGGCCAAGTTCAACCCGATGGTCCGCATCGAGAGCGTCAACGGTGCCGACCCCGACTCGGCCAAGAACCGCGTGGACTTCCAGAAGCTGACCCCGCTCTACGCCTCGGAGCGCCTGCGCCTCGAGACCGAGCCGACCAACCTGATCGGGCGCGTCATCGACATCGCCGCCCCGATCGGCAAGGGCCAGCGCGGCCTCATCGTGTCGCCCTCCAAGGCCGGCAAGACGATGATCATGCAGTCGATCGCCAACTCGATCACGACGAACAACCCCGAGTGCCACCTGATGGTCGTCCTCGTGGACGAGCGTCCCGAGGAGGTCACCGACTTCGAGCGGTCGGTCAAGGGCGAGGTCATCTCCTCGACGTTCGACCGGCCCGCCTCGGACCACACGATGGTCGCCGAGCTGGCGATCGAGCGCGCCAAGCGCCTCGTGGAGCTCGGCCACGACGTGGTCGTCCTCCTGGACGGGATCACCCGCCTCGGCCGCGCCTACAACCTGGCGGCCCCGGCCAGCGGCCGGATCCTGTCCGGTGGCGTCGACTCGGCAGCGCTGTACCCGCCGAAGCGGTTCTTCGGCGCCGCCCGCAACATCGAGAACGGCGGCTCGCTGACGATCCTGGCGACCGCGCTGATCGAGAGCGGCTCGAAGATGGACGAGGTGATCTTCGAGGAGTTCAAGGGCACCGGCAACATGGAGATCCGGCTGCGCCGCGACTTTGCCGACAAGCGCATCTTCCCGGCGATCGACGCGATCCAGTCCGGCACCCGCCGCGAGGAGCTCCTGATGAGCAAGGAGGAGCTCGCGGTGATCTGGAAGCTGCGTCGCGTGCTCTCCGGGCTCGACGGCCAGCAGGCCCTCGAGCTGCTGCTCGAGCGCCTCAAGAAGTCCTCCAGCAACATGGAGTTCCTGATGCAGGTGCAGAAGACCACGCCCACCCCTGGCAGCAGCGACTGACGTAGCCCGCGCCATACCCTAGGCTGCGGGAACATTGGCACGAGAAGGGGAGAACGTGGCTCGCATCCTGGTCGCTGACGACGACGTCGACATCCGAGAGCTCGTGGAGTTCAAGCTCTCGACGCTCGGTCACGACGTGATCGCGGTGTCCGACGGCGCCGCCGCCATCGAG
The DNA here is from genome assembly GCA_025964835.1 of Nocardioides sp. Lineage (GTDB taxonomy): Bacteria > Actinomycetota > Actinomycetes > Propionibacteriales > Nocardioidaceae > Nocardioides. Next base: position 1,136 of record JAOPYB010000371.1, read on the forward strand.
GCGTGCCAGGCGCAGCGACCGGACCTGGCGGTCCTCGACGTGATGATGCCCGGCGTGTCGGGACTCGACGCCATCCGCGCGATCCGGGCCGACCCCGCCCTCGCCGACCTCCCCGTCATCCTGCTGACCGCGCGCGCCCAGGAGTCCGACGTCGAGACCGGCTTCGACTCCGGCGCCGACGACTACATCACCAAGCCGTTCAGCCCTCGCGAGCTCGCGGCGCGCGTGCAGGCCCTGCTGTCCCGCTCCGTCTGAGCGGCGTGCCGGCCGGGGGATCCGCGGTTTACGGCTCTCCGGGCACCTCCGCGGCGGTACGGTTGTGCTCCGGATCTTGGGCGGTCGTGCAGCGCAGGGGGTTCGGTTCCAGATGAGCGGTGGACGCCCGGTCGCGCGGCTCGTGGCCCCCGTCATCTTCCGGGTCTGGCTGCTCGTCGGGCTGATGGCCCTGATCTCGGTCATCGGCGTGGTGCTCTCCACCCGCTCGGTCGACTACCTCAGCGACGAGCTCCAGCCCGCGGCCGCCGCCAACCAGGACGTGCTCCAGGACCTGACCGACATGGAGGCGGCGGTGGGCGCCTACGCCCGCAGCGGCGAGGCGTCCTCGATCGACGACTACCGACAGGCCCTGGCACGGCTGCCCGCCCACGCGACGCGGGTCCAGCGCTTCGCGCAGGGCGACCTCGAGCTGGAGCTCCTCGTCGCCCACCAGGAGCAGGCCGCCCAGGCGTGGCTGGATCGCTACGCCCAGCCGCGCATCGAGGCGCCCGGTGGTCCGGGCACGTTCGAGGAGAAGCGCTTCCGGGTCGGGCAGCAGCGGTTCACGTCGTTCCGGTCCGCGCACCAGGAGACCTCCGAGGCGTTCGACCGGCGGGTGCGTCAGGCCAACACCGACGCCGGCTTCCGTCTCAAGGGCACGATCATCGCGATCCTCGTGCTGGCCGTGGCGGCCTGGTTCGTCGTCGCCCGCGCCCGCCGTCGCCTGCTGATGGAGCTGTCCGAGCCGCTCCTGGACCTCGAAGGGGTGGTCCAGCGGATGGCCCGCAACGAGCCGGACGTGCACGCCGCGACCTCCGGCCCCAAGGAGGTGCGCGCCGTGGCCGCCGCGCTGAACACGTTCAACGAGGCGCAGGGGCGCGCGCGGGCGGTCGAGGGACGGATCCAGAACGAGCTGCGCAGCCTCGACACCGCCCGCGACGACTTCGTGTCGAACGTCTCGCACGAGCTGCGCACGCCGCTGACCACGATCAGCGGCTACCTGGAGATGGTCGCGGAGGAGTTCGAGGACGCCCTCACCCCGCGCCACGAGCGGATGCTCGAGGCGACCCGGCGCAACGTCCAGCGGCTCAAGACGCTCATCGACGACCTGCTCACCCTCTCCCGTGCGGAGGCCCGCGACACCGACATGGAGCAGGTCGAGCTCGGCGGGCTCGTCCGCGACGCGGTGACCGACGTCCGGATCACCGGGGCGAGGCGCGGTATCCGGATCGAGGTGTCCGCACCGGACGAGCCGCTGGCCGTCCTCTGCGACCGGGCCATGCTCCACCGGGCGTTCCTCAACGTGCTGAGCAACTCCGTGAAGTTCAGCCGCGACGGCGGCACCATCGAGGTCCGGGTCACCCGGACCCTCCGGTCCGTCGAGGTCTCGATGACCGATCACGGCATCGGGATCCCGGCCGCCGAGCTGGACCGGCTCGGCACTCGTTTCTTCCGGGCCACCAACGCGGTCACGAACGAGATCGCGGGCACCGGCCTCGGTCTTCGGATCGTGCAGACCATCATCGACAAGCACGCCGGTGACGTGGTGATCGAGTCGGAGGAGGGCAAGGGCACGACGGTCGTGCTGCGGCTCCGCCTCCAGGGCGACGAGCCGGCCGACGCTGATTAGAGTCTGCTTGCCCGGGGTGGCACAATTGAGCCTTGGTTCCGGTTCACGCTGTCCGCAAGGCGCGGAGGGCGACCCGGCGACTGAGAGGACACCATGAAGAAGGACATCCACCCCGAGTACACCGCGACCACGGTGACCTGCACCTGTGGCGCGACGT
>JAOPYB010000376.1 GCA_025964835.1 Nocardioides sp.
GGATCGGCTCGACCGCGTGGCCAGCCACGGTGAAGACCGCCGGGCGCTCGTCGAGCCGCATCTCCTCGAGCACGGCGCCGCCGACGACCTGGCGGGTGACGACGAACGGCGAGAGGCCCTGGAACAGCACGACGTTGGCCGCCATCGCGACGCCGGTCCGCGCCGCCACATGGGCGAGCACCTCGCCGCCGCGCGGCGTGCCGGCGGCCATGACCACGACCGAGCCGGCGGTGGCGCGGACCGACTGCACGGCGGAGGCCCAGGCGGCCCCGGAGAAGGCATCGAACGCCGCGCCGCTCGCGTGGTGCACGTGGCGCACACCGTACGACCCGAGCTGCTCGACCAGCGTCGCGGTCCCGCAGGCGACCGCTCCGACGACGACCGCGTCGATGGCGACCCCGCCGCCCTCGGCGGCCAGTCCGCGCGCGAACGTCACGGCCTCCAGCGACACCTCGACCGCGCCGGACGCGTCGGTCTCGACCACCACCAGGATCATCGGGCCAGCACCCCCAGCCGCTCGAGCAGGTCGACCACGGCGGGCGCGGCGTCGGCGCCCTTGCCGAGGATCTGTACGTCGCTGGGTTGCGGCGGCGGGAGCAGCAGCCGCACCCGCTTCGGCCCGGCGGGCTCCAGGATCGCCTCGCGCTCCTCGATGACGACCTTCTTGGCCTTCATCCGGCCGGGCACCGTCGGATAGCGCGGCTCGACGCCGCCCTCGAGCACGGTGACGACGGCCGGCAGCGGGGCCCGGTAGGTCTCGTGGCCGTCCGGCCCGTCCCCGCTGGCGACGACGCTCGGCACCCCCTCGGCGTCCTCGACCACCACAGTCGCGACGCCGTTGACCACCGGCCGCCCGAGCTCGTAGGCGAGCCGGATGCCGACCTGGAAGTCGCCGGTGTCGGCCGCGTCGTTGCCGAGCAGGACCAGGTCGTAGCCACCGTCACGGACCACCGTGGCAATCTCGCGCGCGACGTCGGCGGGCCCGAAGCGGGACGGGTCGGCCACGATGTGGGTCGCGGCCGTGCACCCCACGGCCAGGGCCGAGCGCAGCTGCTCGACGGCGTCCGCGTCGCCGAGGGTCAGCACGGTGGCCGTGCCCCCGGTCGCGACCGCGATCTGCACGGCCAGCTCGACCGCGCACTGCTCGTGGCTGCTCATCGTGAACCCGGCGAACCGGCCGTCGACGCCCTGGCCGTCCTGCGTGAGCACGACCTCGCTGGACGAGTCGACGACCCGCTTGACGCAGACGAGTACGTCGACCATCAGCGAATCCGGTCGTTGGCGGGGTCGAACAGCGGCGTCGCGTCGACCGAGCCGACCGTGACCGGGTAGAGCTCCTCCATGTAGGACACGGCGAGCTCGTTGCCGATCCTCGCCTGGTCGGGCGGCAGGTAGGCCAGCAGCACGTGCTTGCCGAGCGAGGGTGCCGAGCCCGCGGAGGTGACGTAGGGGTGGTGGCCGTGCCCGTCGGTCAGCGTCCCACCCGCACGGGTCAGGATCGGCTCCCCGCCGAGCATGTAGCGCTTCACCCCGGACGCCGACGTGTGGTCGTCGACGGTGAGCGTGCACAGCACCGCGGCCGGCTCGCTCGCGCGCTGCTCGAGGTACGCCGCGCGGCCGACGAAGTCCGCGGCCTTCACCTTGGGCCGCTGCATGCCGGCCTCGACGATCGTGCGCTCGCCGTCGAGCTCGGCACCGTACGCGCGGTAGCCCTTCTCGAGCCGGCCGGTCGTGCCGTAGACACCGATGCCGACGGGTACGGCGCCGTGCGGGGCGCCGGCGTCGAGCAGCCGCTCCCAGAGCTCGGCCGCGTCGCCCATCGCGACGTACAGCTCCCAGCCGAGCTCGCCGACGTAGGAGATCCGCGAGGCGAGCACCGTGGCGCCGCCGACCCGGATCTCGCGGCAGGTGAGGAAGCCGAAGCCGGAGTCCGAGGTGTCATCGCCGGTGAGCGAGGCGAGGATGTCGCGCGCCCGCGGGCCCCAGACACCGATCGTGGAGACCTCGTCTGTGACGTCTGACAACACCGTCGCGCCCGCTCCGTCATCAGGGGGCAGCCGGTCGGTGAAGGTCTTCCGGTCGGCCATGCCGTGCGCGCCGCCGGTGACGACGCGGAAGTGGTCGTCGCGGAGCCGCATCACGGTCAGGTCGGAGAGGAAGCCGCCCTTGGCGTCGAGCACCGGGGTGTAGACGACCTTGCCGACGGCCACGTCGCACTGCGCGACGCAGGTGCGTTGCACGGTCTCGAGCGCACCCGGCCCGGTGATGTCGAGGATCTGGAAGGCGCTCAGGTCGATGACGCCGGCCGCCTCGCGCATCCGCAGGTGCTCGGCGTTGATGATCGGGCTCCACCACCGGGCGTCCCACTCGTGCTCGCGGGGCATCACGGCGTCGCCGTACTCCTCGAGCAGGCCGGCGTTGGACTCGTACCAGTGCGGGCGCTCCCAGCCGGCGGTCTCGAAGAACATCGCGCCGAGCTTCTTCTGCGACTCGTGCATGGGGGCGAGGCGCTGGTCGCGGTCGGACTCGTACTGCTCGG
>JAOPYB010000396.1 GCA_025964835.1 Nocardioides sp.
GGGAACTCGTCCCAGCCGACCAGCGCCTTGATCTTCTCGAGCGAGGCCGGGTAGTCGCCGGAGTCGTACTCCAGCTCGCGGCCGTCCTGGAAGATCAGGCCGTGGTCGAACGGGAACTCGTCGGGCTGGATGAAGTTGACCGCCCGGACCTCCGCACGGTCCTTGCCGAGGTACGCCGCGATGGCGTCCATCGTGCGCTCCATCGTGAAGCAGCCCTGCGGCCGGCCGGCGCCACGGTACGGCGTCACCATGACCGTGTTCGTGTACATCGACTCGAAGACCACGCGGTAGTTCTGCGGCTTGTAGGGGCCGAGCAGCTGGGTCGAGGTGATGATCGGGACGATCAGGCCGTACGGCGTGTAGGCGCCGTGGTCGTGCCAGAAGTCGACGCTCAGCCCGAGCAGGCGGCCGTCGTCGTCGAAGCCGACCTCGACGTGGTGGACCTGGCCGCGCTCGTGCGCGGAGGAGATGAAGTGCTCGCGGCGGTCCTCGGTGAACTTCACGGTCCTGCCCAGGGCCCGCGCGGCCAACGGGACCAGGAGCTCCTCGGGCCACGGGTGGTTGATCTTGACGCCGAAGCCGCCACCGACGTCGGGGGTGATCACGTCGACCTGGCCGAGGTCCAGCCCGAGCTTCACGGCCACCGCCGCCCGGACCCCGGTGGAGGTCTGCGTGGAGGTCCACACCTGGAGGCGGTTGATGTCGGGGTCCCAGCGGGCCACTGTCCCGCGGCCCTCCAGGGGCATGCAGGCGCTGCGCTCGATGGTGAGGTCGAGCTCGAGGCGGTGCGGGGCTTTGGCGATGGCGGCCGGTGCGTCGCCGACGTTCTGCTCGAGCCGGGCGCCGATGTTGCCGGGGACGTCCTCGTGCACGAGCCTCGCCGCGGCCCGCGCCGCGTCGATGCCGACCACGGGCGGGAGGAGCTCGTAGGACACCTTGATCCGGCCGACGGCGTCCTCGGCGACGTAGCGGTCGTCGGCGACCACGAACGCGATCGCCTCGCCCATGTAGTTGACCTCGTCCCTCGCGAGGGCGTACTGGGTCCGACCGTGGGTCAGTGCGGGGTGCGGGATCAGCAGCGGCAGCGGGTCTGCCATCGGGCCGGCGAGGTCGCCGTAGGTCCACACGGCGTGCACGCCCTCGAGGTCGAGGACCTCGTCGACGTCGATGTCGACGATCCGCGCGTGCGCGTGCGGCGAGCGGAGCACGGCGGCGTGCAGCATCGCGCCCCCGGTTGACACAGCGTTCTCGACGCCGACGTCGTCGACGTAGCGGCCGAGCCCGCGCAGGAAGCGCTGGTCCTCGGTGCGCTGGACCCGGGCGCCCATCAGCTTCGTGGTCATGACGCGCCCTCGTCGCGAGCGCTCTCGTTCGTTGGTCGAGTAGGTCGCGCAGCGACCGTATCGAGACCCAGCACCGCGGCGCGCTCGACGGCCTTGACGATGTTCTGGTAGCCGGTGCAGCGGCACAGGTTGCCCGCGATCATGTCGCGGGCCTCGTCGTGGGTGGGCGACGGGTTCTCGCGCAGGCCGGCGGTAATCGTGGTGAGGAAGCCGGGCGTGCAGAAGCCGCACTGGAGGCCGTGGCACTCAGCGAAGGCCTGCTGCACGTGGCCCAGTGAGCCGTCCGGGTTGGTGAGCCCCTCGACCGTGGTGATCTCGGTGCCCACCGCCGAGACCGCGAACAACAGGCACGAGCGCATCGGCCGACCGTCGACGAGGATCGTGCAGGCGCCGCACACGCCGTGCTCGCAGCCGACGTGGGTGCCGGTCAGCCCGAGGTCGTGGCGCAGCGCATCGGACAGCAGCCGGCGTGCGGGCACCCGGACCTCGCGGGTGGTGCCGTTGACGCTGAGCCGGACCTCGTGGAGCTCCTCGGTCATCGGGTCCTCTCGGTGCTCGGGCCCGTCGAGGCCGCCGCGCTGCGGGCGAGAGCGTCGTCGTACGCCGCCCGCAGGACGCGGGCGGTCAGGACCCGCACCAGCTGCGCGCGGTAGGCGGCGGTGGCGTGGATGTCACCCTCGGGATCGAGCCCGGTCAGGGCGGCCTCGCCCGCCGCGGCCAGCGACACGTCGTCGACGCCGCCGGCCACCGCAGCGGTGAGGTCGACGACGGTCGGGAGCTCGTTGACCGACAGGAACCCGGCCCGGGCCTCGACGACCGCGCCGTCGGGGTCGAGCCGGAGCAGCGCGGCGACGCCGCAGAGCGCGTAGTCGCCGTGCCGGCGGGCGATCTCGTCGAACGCCACCCCGGCCCCCGGGGGGAGGGCGGGGAAGAACGCCTGGACCGCGATCTCGTCGTGGTGCAGCGAGGACTCCAGCGGGCCGAGGAACAGGTCGTCGGCCGCGATCGTGCGGCGCCCGGCCGTCGACTCGACCTCGACGGAGCCACCGAGGAGGATGAGCACGACCGGCATCTCGGCGGCCGCGTCGGCGTGCACGATCGAGCCCACCGTGGTGCCGCGGTTGCGGATCGTCGCGTGGGCGACGTGGTGCAGCGCCATCGCGAGCAGCGGCTGCACGCGGCGGGCCTCCTCGTGGGCCAGGACGTCGGCGTGCCGGGCGAGCGCACCCACCCGGACGCCGTCGTCGGTGACCTCGATGGCGGCCAGGTCCGGCAGCCCGTTGATGTCGACCAGCAGGGCCGGGGCGGCCAGCCGCATCGACAGCAACGGGACCAGCGACTGGCCACCGGCCAGCACCTTGGCGTTCGCCTCGCCGGCCAGGGCCGCGAGTGCTTCCGAGAGCGACCCGGGCCGGCGATAGGCGAACGGTGCAGGCTTCAAGTCCAGTCAGTCCTCAGTGCTTGTGGGGTTCGGCGTGATCCTCGGTGTGGGCGCCCGGCGTGCCGACTGCGAGCATCGTGCCGTCGGCGTCCGGAGGTGCCACGAGGCGGCCGAGGTGATAGCCGACCACGATGATGATCGTGCCGGCGGCGATGCCACCCAGGGTGAAGTCGTCGCTGATCGGGAAGAACCTGTCGGTGCCGAGGCCGATGCCCATGATCAGGCCGGCGGCGACGGGCACCAGGTTGACGGGGCTGCCGAAGTCGACGTTGTTCTCCTTCCAGATCTTGGCTCCCAGCAGGCCGATCATCCCGTAGAGGACCAGGGTGATCCCGCCCAGCACGGCCGGCGGGGTGGCGTTGACGACCTGGCCGAACTTGGGCACCAGCCCGAGCAGGATCGCCACGACGGCCGCCACGTAGTAGGCCGCCGTCGAGTAGACGCGGGTGGCCGCCATGACGCCGATGTTCTCGGCGTACGTCGTGGTCGGCGAGCCGCCCACGGCCGAGGCGATGACCGTGCCGATGCCGTCACCGGCGACGGCGCGGCCCATGACCGGGTCGAGGTCGACCTTGGTCATGCCGGCGACCGCCTTGACGTGGCCGACGTTCTCGGCGAGCAGGGCGATCACGGCGGGCAGCACGAGCAGGATGAACGTGATGGAGAACGACGGGGCGTGCCAGCCGACGTCGGAGTAGCCGGGCGTGAAGCCCTGGTTGCCCACGAGGCCGTCCTTGGTGTGGACCGGGAAGCCGAGCCAGTCGGCCGCCTTGACCGCCGTCCAGTCGACGCGCAGGTGCTTGACGGCCTCGCCGCCGGAGCTCGGGGTCACCGACGTGATCTGACCGAAGACCTTGTCGGCGAGCCACGACACCAGGTAGCCGAAGATCAGGCCGAGGAAGATCGCGATCCGGCCGAGGAAGCCGCGCAGGCCGACCGCCATCAGGATCACGGCGGTCATGGTCAGCAGCGCGATCCAGTAGTCGGCCGGCATGTAGGTCGTGGTCGCCACCGGGGCCAGGTTGAAGCCGATCAGCATCACGACGCCGCCGGTCACGACCGGGGGCAGGACGGCGTTGACCAGGCTGGTGCCGGCGAAGTGGATGAAGACACCGATCAGTGCGAGCACGATGCCCGAGACCAGGATGGCGCCGGTGACGTCGCTCGGGCCACCACCCTGGGCGTAGATCGCGGCCGCTCCGCCGACGAACGACGCGGACGTGCCGAGGTAGCTGGGCACCTTGTTGCGGACGATCAGCAGGAAGCAGACCGTGGCGATGCCGCTCATCATGATCGCCAGGTTGGCGTTCAGGCCCATGATGAGAGGGAAGACGAATGTGGCACCGAACATGGCGACCACGTGCTGGGCTCCGATACCTGTGGTCTTGCCCCAGCTGAGCCGCTGGTGGGGTGCGACGGCCTCGCCCGGCCCCGGATCAACTACGTCCCACGTGAACATCGACATGACGGTCCCTCCTCGCTTGGTGGCCCGAGGTTCCACAAACTAGTGACCTTCATGACACACCCACGACGGCGACAAATGCCGAAGGAACGCCGGATCGGCTGGCACGTGTTGTGGAGGTGGCGAAGAGGTACAGACCACGTCACCGGGGCGAGATCAACCCGCAATCTCCAGGACGCGCAGGGCCACGGCGACGTCGAGCCGGAGGTGCGGGTCACCGGACAGCGGGCCGAGCAGCCGCTCGAGCTTGCCGACCCGGTAGCGCATCGTGTTGTAGTGGAAGAACTGGATGCGGGCGGCCTCGGCCACGTTGAAGTTCGTGTCCAGCAGCACCTGCAGGGTCTCGCGGAGGTCGGCCGCCTCGGGCGTCGGGTCCGCGAGCGGGCCCAGCACGTCGCGGGTGAAGGCCGCGAGCTCGCCGCCGTCGGGGATCAGCGCGATCAGCCGGTGCAGCCCGAGCTGGTCGAAGAACGTCGTGGACCCGCCGCCGTTGACCCGGCGGCCGACCTCGACCGCGCGACGGGCCTGGGCATAGGCCTCGGGCAGCTCCTCCAGGGAGCGGGCCACCCGGCTCACGCCGACCGAGAAGGGCCGCCGACCGCCGCCCCTGTCGCCGGAGACCGCGGTGACCGCACGGCGTACGACGCCGTGCCCGGGGACGGGTTCGTCGTCGCCGTCGACCACCGGGAGGAGCGTGACGACCTCGGAGGAGAAGTCGACGCTGGGGATGCCGGCATCGAGGTTGGTGCTGACCTGGCGCCAGGCGGCACAGAAGCGTTCCTGCCACTGGCGGCGCTGGAGCCGCGGGGCGCTCTCCTCGTCGGGGGCGGGCGGGTCGATCTCCGCGGCCACCACCACGACCGGCCGGCGCAGGTCCCAGCCGAACGTGTCGGCGTGCTCGGCGACGTACTCGGGGTCGTTCGAGAGCCCACCGGCGCGGCGCAGGAACAGGTCGCGCAGGAAGTCGCCCTGGTACTTGTTCTCGACCGCGGTCACGGCCTCCTCGCGGGTGATGAGCAGCGCGGCGACTGCCGCCGCCCGCTCCAGCGCGTGCACGTCGTCGGACGAGATCGGCTCGACCGCCCGCAGGCAGACCAGGCGGGCGAGGTCGGCCCCGCCGGCCGCCACCCGCAGGCTACGGACCTCTCCGGAGCCCACCCTGATCGCGTCGCCGCCGATCCGCTCGACGCGCAGCCGGCCCGTCGGGTCGACCAGGTCCGCCGCGGCCAGCTGCTCGCGCACCGCGGGCAGCAGCGACGACGCCCGCTCGCGCCCGTCGGTCGACGTGAACACCACGCCGACGTCGAGGACCCGGGCCACCTCGGCGGCGATGCCGTCGAGGTTGCCGCCCTCGAGCACGATCGACGTCAGCCCCGTGTGCAGGGCGTCCACGCGCGCCAGCGCGGCGCTCGCGTCCTCGCCACTTATCAACATGTGCACTCCGTTCGGGAGATCGTTGGCACAACCTCACATCGGAAACCGTAATCGACACCGCTAGCGTCGACCAGGTGAGTCCCCGCTGTGCCGTCCCCGTCAGCGCGCCGGCACGGGTGCACGACCTGCTCCGGGCCGCCCCCGACGGCGACCTCGATGTGGTCCACCGCGGCCGGCACGCCGTCTACCTCGACCTCGACGGCTGGTGCCTCGGGGTGGTCGGCTCGGTCGCCGCGGCGGTGCCGTGCGCGCTTCGGTTAAGAACTCCGGATCTCGCTGAGATCACCACGGGGTCGGCGTACGTTGGGTCGGGGGTTCTCCACCTCGACGGGACGCCGCTGGTGGTGGGCCGGATCGTGGACGTCCGCGTCTCGCGGTTCGACTCGGAGGGAGCCGCCCGCAAGACGGCGGACTCGGTCACCACCCAGGCCACCCCCCCGGCCTCGGTGACCGGGTTCGTCGGTCCCCTCCGCCTCCCGGCCCGCCTCGACGCCTCCGCGGTCGCCCGCCTGGTCGGACTGGGTGACGGCCTCACCCCGCTCGGCGACGACATCCTGTGCGGCTGGCTCGCGACCCACCGAGCCGCGGGCGTCGCCGCCCCCGACGTCGACTTGGCCGTCCGGGTGCTGATGCCGCGCACCACCCTGCTCTCCGCCACGCTCCTCGACTGCGCCCTGCACGGCGAGGTGCTGCCGGAGTTCGCGGCGTACCTCGCCGCGCTCGGCGGCACGGACGAGGCCTCCGCCGCCGCGACCCTGAGCGCGGTCGGCCACACCTCCGGCGCCGGACTGCTGTACGGCGCCCGCCTGGCCCTCGCGGGCCTCCACGACCACCCAGGGCACCACGAAGGGATCACCGCATGAGCGACCACACCCACGTCGAGCTGCGCCCCGGGGCGTACGCCGACTCGGTCACGCTGCTCCAGGTGAGCCGGGCCGTCCAGGACCTCGACGGCGTGCTCGCGGCCCAGGTCGCGATGGCAACCGGCCTCAACGTCGAGGTGCTGACCCAGATGGGCTTCGCCGTGCCCGCCGAGGCGACCACCAACGACCTCGTGGTGGCCCTGCGGATCACCGATGCGGCCGCGCTCGACGAGGCGCTCGCCGGCGTCGACCGGTCACTGCTCGAGGCCAACCGGCGCGGCGCCGGCCCCACCGAGCTCGCCCCGCCCCGCACGACCGCGAGCGCCCTGCGTCGCGCCCCGGCGGGCATGGCGCTGGTCTCGGTGCCGGGGCCGAGTGCCCTGGTCGAGGCGATGGACGCCCTCGACGCCGGGCGCGACGTGATGATCTTCAGCGACAACGTGCCGCTCGACCAGGAGCTCGCGCTCAAGCGCACGGCCGCCGACCGCGGTCTGCTCGTGATGGGTCCCGACTGCGGCACCGCCGTCGTCGGGGGCCTCGGCCTCGGCTTCGCCAACACCGTGCGTCCCGGACCCGTCGGCATCGTCGCGGCGTCCGGCACCGGCTGCCAGCAGCTCCTCGCGCTGCTCGACCACGCGGGTGTCGGGGTCACCTCGGCCCTCGGGGTCGGCGGCCGCGACCTGTCCGCGGAGGTGCGTGGCCTCTCGACCAGGGAGGCGATGCGCCGTCTCGACGCCGACCCCGCGGTCGAGCTGGTCGTGGTGGTCTCCAAGCCCCCGGCCGGCGACGTGGCCGACGAGATCCGGGCCTACGCCGCCGGGCTCGGCACCCCCGTCGAGTTCGCCCTGCTCGGCCCCGGACAGCCCCATCTGACCGCCTCCGCCGAGGCCGTCCTGCGCCGGCGCGGGCACGACCTGCCGACGTGGCCGGTCAGCGGGCGGGCCGACCCGCCCTCGAGCGGGTCGGCCCTGCGGGGGCTCTTCGTCGGCGGGACGCTCTGCGACGAGGCGATGCTGATCGCGGCCGGCTCGCTGGGCGCCGTCCACAGCAACATCCCGCTCTCTCCCGACCTCGCCCTGGGCACCGACCTGGCCGCCCCCGACGGCGCCCACACGATGGTCGACTTCGGCGACGACGCCCTCACCGCTGGCCGCGCGCACCCGATGATCGACCCGACGCTGCGCCTGGACCACCTGGTCCGGGTCGCCGCCGACGACGACACCGGCGTGCTCCTGCTCGACGTGGTCCTCGGCCACGGGTCCGAGCCGGACCCGGCCGCCCTCCTGGCTCCCGCCGTCGCCGCGGTCCGCCAGCCCGTGGTGATCGCGGTGGTGGGCACCGACGCAGACCCGCAGGGCCTCGAGCGTCAGGTCCGCGCGCTCGTCGACGCCGGCGCCGAGGTCCACCTGTCCAACGCCGGCGCCACCCGCCGCGCGATCGAGCTCCTGACCAGCGAGGGCCCCCGATGACGACCCCCACCCACGTCGTGTCCGCCGGCGCCGACCTCTTCGCCGAATCCGTCGCGTCCCAGGCCGTCGAGGTCACCCGCGTCGACTGGCGTCCGCCGATGCCCGGCACCGAGTCCGACCTCGCCACGGTCGCGGCCGACCCCCGCCGGCGCGACGCGAACGAGCGCGCCCTGGCGGCGATGCTCGGCGTCACCGCGCAGCTCGTCGACGTGGCCCCCGCGAGCGAGGTCCTCGGCCTCGAGCGCGGGCAGTTCCTGCACGCCGGCCCGCCGATCGCGTGGGAGCGCGCCTCCGGCCCGCTCCGCGGTGCCCTGATGGGTGGCGCCGCGCTGGAGGGGCTCGTCGACGACCCCGAGGACGCGGTCGCGCTCTTCGCGTCCGGCACCGGCGTCGAGCTCGAGCCGTGCCACCACCGCCGGACGGTCGGCCCGATGGCCGGTGTCGTGACACCGAGCATGTGGATGTTCGTGCTCGAGGACCCGAAGACCGGAGCGCGCACGCACTGCTCGCTCAACGAGGGACTCGGCAAGGTGCTCCGCTACGGCGCCTACTCGCCCGAGGTCCTCACCCGCCTGGCCTGGATGCGCGATGTGCTCGGCCCGCTGCTGCAGAGCGCCGTACGCACCGTCCGGGACGGCGCCGGACCGGTCGACGTCACCGGGATCCTGACGCAGATGCTGCAGATGGGCGACGAGGCCCACAACCGCAACCGGGCCGGGACGCTGATGCTGCTGCGCGACCTCGCCCCCGCGCTGGTGACCAGCGGGGCCGCGACCGCTGAGGTGGCCGAGTCACTCCGCTTCGTGGGAGGCAACGACCACTTCTTCCTCAACCTCGCGATGCCCGCCTGCAAGCTCGTGCTCGACGCGGCTCGCGGCACCGAGGGATCGACGATGGTGGTCGCGATGGCCCGCAACGGCACCGACTTCGGCATCCAGGTCGCGGGCACCGGCGACGAGTGGTTCACCGGCCCGGCCCAGGTCGCCGACGGCCTCTACCTCGGCGACTACGGTCCCGACGACGCCAACCCCGACATCGGCGACTCCGCCATCACCGAGACCGCCGGCATCGGCGGCTTCGCGATGGCGACCGCTCCCGCGATCGTGCGGCTGGTCGGCGGCAGCGTCCCCGATGCCCTCGCGACGACCCGCCGGATGCACGAGATCACCCTCGGCGAGAACCCGCGCTGGACCATCCCCGTCCTGGAGTTCCAGGGCGTGCCGAGCGGCATCGACGTCACCCGGGTCTGCCGGACCGGCATCCTGCCCCAGATCAACACCGGCATGGCCGGCCGGCTCGCCGGCGTCGGCCAGGTCGGCGCGGGGCTCGTCACCCCGCCCGCGGAGGTCTTCTCGAAGGCGCTGGCCCGGCTGGCCGAGCTCGCCCGAGCGTCGGGGGCCAGAAGGCAATCCTGATGTCGACGTTCCCCGACGGGCGCAGCGGCGTGCCCTCCTCGAGGTAGGCCTGCCGGGCCTCGCCCTCGTGGCTCGGGGGCAGCGAGCCGTCGGCCCGGACCACGCGCCACCAGGGCACCGGCCCGCCGTGGCCGGCCATGATCGAGCCGACCTGGCGCGGCCCGCCGCCGCCGAGCCGGGCACCGACGACCTCGGCGATCGCGCCGTACGTCGTGACCCGCCCGCGCGGGACCCGCTCGACGCAGGAGAGCACCAGCTCGCGGTACTCCTCGGGGTCGATCACGGCCGCCCGTCCAGCTGGAACGACACGGCCGCGACGAGCGTGGCCACGAACGCCGCGGCCAGCCCGGCCACCCAGATCCCCGGCGGCTCGGGCTGGTCGCGCAGGACGGTCGCGACGGCCCAGACCGCGGGCGACGCCAGCAGCACCGCCGCCCCGCGGACCGCCCACAGCCCGACGACGGCGCGGTCCAGCGGCATCGAGCCCGGGCCGTACGACGCCAGCACGGCGGCGACGTGCGCCGTCACCAGGCCCGCCGCGGCGATGACCGCCTCCGGGTGCAGGCCGTCGCGCAGCGAGATGCCCCACCAGGCCAGCACGACGACCATGACGGCGGTTCCGAACGGCGAGTCGGGCATCGCCGCGAAAGCGACGGCGAGCGCGGCCACGAGCGCGATCAGCCAGTCGGCCGGGACGGCCCCGACGAGGCCGGTCGCGAGCAGGGCCACCAGGGGCCCGAGCAGGACGAGCAGCCGCAGGACGAGCTGTCCGGCTCCCGGGCGCGGGCTCATCGGGCCCGGACCCGGGGCTGCTGGGCGCGCCGGGCGAGCCGGTGCATCACGTCGTCCACGGTGCCCGGGCCGCGCCAGGTCACGACCGGGCAGCCGAGGGTCGAGAGCCTCCCGAGCACCTGCTCGCGCTCCACCTTGCGCATCCGCCAGGCCAGGTCGGCGAGGACGGGATCGGTCCCGTCGGCGACGGCCGGTGCGGCTCCGGGCGGCAGCGTGTCGATGACCAGCACCGGCAGGCCACGGCGGACCATGGTGGCCGTCGCGGTGCCGATCGACTCCGCCAGCATCGGGGACAGCACCACGACGACGGTCCCGCCGGTGACGCCGAACTGCATCGTCTCGGTGTCGAGCCCGCGGGGCTCCCCGATCCGCATCCCGGCCAGGGTGCCGAGGAGCATCCGGAGGTGCGCCTTCCCGGAGCCGTAGCCGACCCGCTCGCCGCCACGACCGACCACCCGCAAGGAGACCCGGTCGCCGTTGCGGACGTGGTGCTCGGCGATCGCGGCCGCGGCCCGGACCGTGAGGTCGAGGCTGCTCGCGGCTCCCTCGGCGCCGCCCGAGCGGCCGTGGTCGGCGAGGGCGTCGACGACCAGCAGCACGCCGCTGTCCTCCTCGGCGCGGGTCGTCTCGACGTGCAGCGCGTCGGCCCGCAGCGAGACCCGCCAGTTGATCCGGCGCAGCCGGTCACCGACCTGGAAGGGCCGGATGCCCGCGAACTCGGACCCGTCGCCGAGCCGGCGCGACCGGTGCACGCCGACGACACCCAGCGGCTGGGGGGCCTCGGCCCGCGAGTCGAAGGGCGCCGTCACGGGGAGCACCCGCATCTCCTGCCCACCGACGGAGACGGGTCCCCAGCGGTAGCCCGCCCACCGGGTGTGCAGCCCGACCTTCTCCTCACCGAGCATCCGGCGACCCCAGCGCCGGGGGCTCAGCTCCAGGTCCGGCGGGCCCTCGCCCAGGAGGCGTCCGACCTGGCCGTCGGCCGGGTGCATCGCGACGTACGCCGACGCGGCGGCGACCCGGGTGACGTGCTCGACGTCGTCGCCCTCGAGGAGCACGAGGCGCGAGAGCGTGCCCTGGCCCTCGTGGAGCGCGACGTGGTCCAGCCGGGTCGACACCCGGGGCGCCGCCGTCGGACGGTGCACCAGCCCGAGCGCGCCCGCCAGCACGAAGGGTGCGGTCAGGACGACGAGCACGGGCTCGCCGAAGAGCACCGCGGCGCCCACCCCGAACACGCCGACGACCAGCGCCCGGCTCAGGGAGGAGGTGGCCCGCCACTCCTTCATCGGCGGCCCGGCGCCTCGAGCGTCGAGGGGGTCGGCACCTCGCCGAGGACGGCGTCGACGACGCGGCGTCCGCTGGCCTCGGTCATCCAGAGCTCGGGCTTCACGGTGATCCGGTGCGCCAGGACGGAGCGGGCGACCACCTTGACGTCCTCGGGGATGACGTAGTCCCGGCCCCGCAGCAGGGCGAAGGCCCGGCCGGCGAGCACCAGCCCGAGCGAGCCGCGCGGGGACGAGCCGGTGAGGACGTCCGGGTGGGGCCGGGTGGCGGCGGCCAGCGCGACGCAGTAGCGCCCCACACTCTCGTCGACCCGCACGCCCTCGACGGCGGCCTGCATGGCCAGGACCCCCTCGGCGTCGGTGACGCGGTCGAGGTCGACCTCCTCCTGCCGCCGGGCCAGACGTCGGGCGAGGACGCCGTACTCCTCGTCCGAGGTGGGGTAGCCGAAGCTGACCCGCAGCAGGAACCGGTCGAGCTGGGCCTCGGGCAGCGGGTAGGTGCCTTCGTACTCGATCGGGTTCGCCGTCGCGAGCACGTGGAAGGGCGCGGGCAGCTTGAAGGTCTCCCCCTCGACCGTCACCTGTCGCTCCTGCATCGCCTCGAGCAGTGCCGACTGGGTCTTGGGCGGGGTCCGGTTGATCTCGTCGGCGAGCAGCAGGCCGGTGAACAGCGGGCCGCGGCGGAACTCGAACTCCCCCTTGCGCTGGTCGTAGAGGAACGACCCGGTGAGGTCGGCCGGCAGCAGGTCGGGGGTGAACTGGGCCCGCGCGAAGTCGAGGCCGAGCGCGTCGGCGAACGACCGCGCGGCGAGGGTCTTGCCCAGCCCCGGGAAGTCCTCCAGCAGCACGTGCCCCTTCGCCAGGACCGCGGCCAGCACCAGCATCAGCGCCTCGCGCTTGCCGATCACGGCCTTCTCGACCTCGTCGAGCACGCGCCCGGCGAGGGCCGAGGCGTCGGCAACACTCATCTGTCCGCTCGTCTGCACGCTCACAGCTCCTCGATCCTCGAAATGCAACGGTCGATGTCGGTCGGGCTGAGCCGGTGCTCGGGCGGTCCGGTCAGCAGGGTCGCGACCTCGGGTCCCAGGAGCTCGAGGCCCTCGGGGGTCCGGTGGTCCACACCGTGGTGCTGGCGCAGCACGAGGTCCGCGAGCTGCACGAGGCGGTCCTGGAGGGCGCCGTCCGGGACCCGGGCGGTCACGTGCCCCTCGAGCAGGCTGAGGTTGCGGCCCGTCCGCGGGTCCTGGCCGGTCAGGCTGACCGGGCGCACGGCATCCACTGCCCACGACGGGCCGGTGTCCGCCAGGGCGTCGAGGACCAGCCCGAGCGTGGCGAAGCCGAGCGCGACCAGCAGCCCGAGCCGCAGGGCGTCCGGCTCGAGCTGGGTCGCCACGAACGTCACCTCGAGGACGGCGAAGAGCGCGACGGCGAGGCCGAGGCGCCACCACCAGCGACGCGGGTTCACGACCGGCCCCGCCCCGACGCCACCATCAGGCCGCGGTGCAGGAGGTCGAGAGCCTCGACGGCCGCGGCCCGGTCGGCCTCGGTCATCTCGTGCCCGGAGAACCTCGCCTCCCGGTAGAGGCGGCCCAGCCGGGTCACGGCTCCGCGGTCCGCGTCGATGAGCCCGAGGATGCGGAGCGTGAACTCCGAGGAGGTCTCCGCGGGCCGCCTGGACATGCCCGCCGCCTCCGCCTGCGTCTCGAAGCGGTGCCAGCAGGCGATGATCGCGTCCCCGGGCATCCCGCCGGTCTGCAGGAGGAGACGCTGCTCGTCGGCACCGCCCCGGACCTCGCGCGCCACGGCGGCCGGCGCGTCGATGACCTCGAAGTCCACCTCCTCCGCCCGGGGGTCGCGGCGCCGGCGGGCGTCGTACACCTGGCGGAGCCAGCCGGCGAGGCGGAAGAGCAGGTAGAGGACGAGGCACGCGGTCGCGATCTCGACGAGGAAGGCGATCGTCCGGATGACGGGGTTGGCCCCGTCCGGGCGACTCTGCGCGACCCGGTCGCGGTCGCTGACCCGCTCGGTGCCGGTCGGCGTCGACAGGCTGGCGGACGGCTGCGCCGAGCGGTTCGCCTCGATGCCGTCCCCGCGCAGCACCCCGCTGGGTCCGATCGACGCCGCCCACGTCACCAGCAGGATCACCAGCAGCGCCGCCGCGAGCACCGCCGCCACCGCTGAGACGGTGGCGCGGCGGGCGGTCATGCCGAGGAACCTACCGGCCGTCCGGCGCCCGATCGGTCACGCTCCGGTCACAGATCGAGGGCCCCGTCCGGCTGTGCGGACGGGGCCCTCGATCGTGGTGGTCCGGGGCGTCCCGGGTCGTGCTCCTCAGGCTGGGTGCGTCAGAGGATCGGCGAGAACGGCTCGGTGCCGTTGACCAGCTGGAGGCCGGAGATGCCGGAGTTCGCCTGGGCGTAGGCGAGCTCCTTGGCGATGTCGCCGATGTTGTTCGACGCCGGCAGCGGGGCCAGGCCGAGCGTGGAGAGGACGCCGATCGCCTTGCCGTCCGCGCTCATGAACGCGGAGCCGGAGTCACCGGGGATACCGGGGCTCACGGTGTAGAGCGGGTGCGACCAGCCGCCGTCGGCAGCGTCGTCGCCGAGGCTGATGCCGGTGTGCGGGGAGAGCGCCGCGACGCCGGCACGCAGGCTGGAGTTGCCGTAGGTGTAGACGCGGTCACCGGCGGCGGTGCCGTCGGTGTCGATGCCGGTCGGGCCGCCCCAGAACGGGATCGACGGGTTGACCTTGCCGAGGTCGGCGGCGTCGACCTTGACCAGGGCGAGGTCGTTGTAGGCGCAGGTGTTGGCGTCGGTGGTGCCGAGCTCCTTCTCGGTCAGCCAGGACGAGTAGACCAGGGTGCCGGAGCCGACCTGGGTGCCCTCGTCGATCAGGCTGCCACCCTCGTTGAAGGTCACCTTGGTGCCGAGCGGCAGGGAGGGCGAGGAGCAGCCGTTGGTGTCGGTGGCGGTGCCGAGGCCGGCGCAGTGGGCGGCGTAGCCGACGTACACGTTGGCGGCGCCGTCGGTGTAGACGAAGTTCGCGGTGCACTGCGCGCCCTCGGTGTACATCATCGTGCCGGGGTGGATCGTGGCGGTGGCGGCGGGCGCCCACGCGGCGGCCAGCGAGGTCTTCGCGGAGACCGGCGAGGCGGAGATCATCGCGGTGGCGAGCACGGCGCTGCTGAGGACGGCGAGAGCGCCTCCGGCGCGGCGGGCCGACTTCGACGTGAGACGAGACATAAAGGTGTTTCCCTCCCTGTAGCGATGCCGCCCGGACGGGTCGACAAAGAGTTCTGACAGGGAGCCAACGAGGGGTGACCCGGATGGGTTACGCCCGCGTAGTCATTTCGGGCCAGGCCAACCACTTGTGGTCCAGGCCACCCCCGGCTCCGGCTGGAGGGAGCCGGGGGTGGTCGGACGCTCGGGGCGGCCGGTGGTCAGTACGACGGCTGGCTGGGGTCGATCTGGTTGACCCAGGCGACCACACCGCCACCCACGTGCACGGCGTCGGCGTACCCGGCACCCTTGAGCACCGCCAGCGCCTCGGCTGAGCGGACGCCGCTCTTGCAGTGCAGCACGATCGGCTTGTCGCTCGGCAGCTCGCCCAGCGCGTTGCCGTTGAGGAACTCGCCCTTGGGGATCAGCACCGAGCCGGGGATCCGGTTGATCTCGTACTCGTTGGGCTCCCGCACGTCCACGAGGACGAAGTCGCGGGTGCCCTCGGAACGCTCCTTGAGCATGTGCTCGAGCTGGACGACCGAGATCGTGGAACCGGCCGCGGCGTCGGCGGCGTCCTCGGAGATCGCACCGCAGAACGTCTCGTAGTCGATGAGACCGGTGACGGTCGGGTGGTCGCCGCAGAGCGCGCAGGCAGGGTCCTTGCGGACCTTGAGCTTGCGATACTCCATCTCGAGGGCGTCGTAGATCATCAGCTTGCCGACGAGCGGGTCGCCGATGCCGGTGAGCAGCTTGATCGCCTCGTTGACCTGGATCGAGCCGATGCTCGCGCAGAGCACGCCGAGCACGCCACCCTCGGCGCACGACGGCACCATGCCCGGCGGCGGGGGCTCGGGGTAGAGGCAGCGGTAGCACGGAGCGTCGGGGTCCATGGACGGCGCGAACACCGAGGCCTGGCCGTCGAAGCGGTAGATCGAGCCCCACACCTAGTGGATCTTCAGGAAGTACGCCGCGTCGTTGACCATGTAGCGGGTCGCGAAGTTGTCGGTGCCGTCGACGATCAGGTCGTAGCCCTTTAAGACGTCCATGACGTTGTCGTTGTCGAGGCGCTCCTCGTGCAGGATCACCTCGACGTAGGGGTTCGCCTCGGCGATCGACTCCTTGGCGGAGACCGCCTTGGACTTCCCGATGTCGGACTGGCCGTGGATGATCTGGCGCTGCAGGTTCGACTCGTCGACCTCGTCGAACTCGGCGACCCCGAGGGTGCCGACCCCGGCCGCGGCCAGGTAGAGCAGCGCCGGGCTGCCGAGGCCGCCGGCGCC
>JAOPYB010000240.1 GCA_025964835.1 Nocardioides sp.
GGCGATCCAGCTCGAGGAGCGCTACCGCGGCCTCCGCTCGCCGCACAAGCTCAAGGGCGGGGTCAGCGGCTGCGCCCGCGAGTGCGCCGAGGCGCGGTCCAAGGACTTCGGCGTGATCGCGACCGAGCAGGGCTGGAACCTGTACGTCGCCGGCAACGGCGGCGCGAACCCCGCGCACGCCCGGCTGCTCGCCGGTGACCTCGACACCGCGACGCTGGTCCGCTACCTCGACCGCTTCCTCATGTACTACATCCGCACCGCCGACCGGCTGCAGCGCACGGCGGTGTGGGTCGACTCACTCGAGGGCGGGCTGGACCGCGTCCGCGAGGTGGTCGTGGACGACGCCCTCGGTCTCGGCGCCGAGCTCGAGGACGCCATGGCCCGGCACGTCGGGTCCTATTTCGACGAGTGGAAGGCCACCCTGGATGATCCCGAGAAGCTGGGCAGGTTCGTGTCGTTCCTGAACGCACCCGGGATTCCCGACCCCAACATCTCCTTCAGCAGCGAGCGCGGGCAGATCCGGCCCGAGACCTCGGCGGAGCCGGTGGTGCTCGGCGCGACCATCCCGGTGGGGGCCCCATGACGGCCCCGACGGCGCCGCGCCGGGGCACCGAGGAGTGGCAGCCCGTCTGCCGGATCGCCGAGCTGGAGGTCGAGCGCGGCGCCACCGCGCTCGTCCACGGGCAGGCGATCGCGATCTTCCGCACCCACGACGACCAGGTCTACGCCCTCGGCAACCACGACCCGTTCGCCAAGGCCTCGGTGCTGGCCCGGGGCATCGTCGGCACCCGGGGCGACACCCCGTTCGTGGCCTCGCCCATGCACAAGCACGCGTTCGACCTGCGCAGCGGCAGATGCCTCGACGACCGCACCGTGTCCGTGCCGGCGTACGACGTGCGCGTGATCGAGGGCGTCGTCCTCGTCGGCCACCGCAAGTCCGACGCGGCATGACCGAGACGGCGACGCGACCTCTCGACGGCTTCCTCGTGGGAGTGACGGCGGCCCGCAAGGTGGACGAGCAGATCGGCCTGCTCGAGCGCCGTGGTGCGCGGGTCGAGTGGGCGCCGGCGCTGTCGCTCGACCCCAACCACGTCGACGACCTGCAGCTGCGGGCCGCCACCGACGAGGTGCTGGCCCGGCCCGTCGGCATGTTCCTCGCCACCACCGGCGTGGGCATGAAGGCCTGGTTCGCGGCGGCGGAGCGGTGGGGGATCCTCGACGACCTGCTGGCCGGGATCGGGGCCGCCGAGATCCTCGCGCGCGGGCCGAAGAGCGTCGGGGCGCTGCGCCGCCAGGGGCTGCGCGAGCTGTGGGCGCCGGAGTCCGAGTGCTTCGAGGACGTGCTCGCGCACCTGCGCGGCCGCGACCTGTCCGGACTGAGGATCGTGGTGCAGGAGCACGGCCAGTCGCTGTCGATGGTGGCGCACGCGTTGCGCCGCCAGGGTGCCGACGTCTCGGTCGTGACCGTCTACCGCGTCGAGGGAGCCGAGGACCCGACCCCGATGTTCCGGATGATCGACCTGATCGCGGAGCGCAAGCTCGACGCGGTCACGTTCACCTCAGCGCCGGCCGCGGCCGCCCTGATGGGCGCCGCCGGCGTCACCGGTCGGCGCGACGAGGTGGTCGCCGCGTTCCAGGCCGACGTCGTCGCCACCTGCGTCGGGCCGGTCACCGCCGCCGCGTTCGAGCTCTGGGGCGTGCCGACGATCAGGCCCGAGCGCTCCCGCCTCGCCGCGATGGTCAAGCTGGTCGAGACCGAGCTGCCCGCCCGCCGCTCCGGCACCGCGATCGACGTCGCCGGCCACCTGCTGCTGCTGCACGGCGACCAGATCCTCCTCGACGGCGTCGAGGTGCGGCTCTCCGCGGCACCGATGGCGGTCCTGCAGTCGCTCGCGGTCAACCCCGGGCACGTGGTCTCCCGCCAGGAGCTGCTGGCCGCGCTGCCGAGCGGGCTCGCCAACTCCGAGCACGCGGTGGAGATGGCGGTGGCCCGGGTCCGGGCCGCGGTCGGCACCCGACTGGTGCAGACCGTGGTCAAGCGCGGCTACCGCCTCGTCGCCGGCTGAGCCGGGGCTGCGCGGCCGGCCGTCCAGGGCCGGATCTACGCCGCGGTGCGGCAGGACGGCACGGCGCTGGCCATCTCGGCCGAGCACGCCCCGCCGGACGGGTTCGACGCCAGTACCGGCTCCTGGGGTCCGCTCATCGACACGACGTTCAACCTCTTCGGCGGCCCCTAGCGCTGACCTGTCAGAAACTTTCGGGCGGGTCAGGGCGAAGTTTCGGGCGGGTCAGCGTGGGGGCGTGTGCAGGAGGGCGGTCGCGATCGCGGCCACGCCCTCGCCCCGGCCGGTCAGACCGAGCCCGTCGGTCGTCGTCGCGGAGACCGTGACCGGGGCCCCGACGGCGCCGGAGAGCGCGGCCTCGGCCTCGGCCCGCCGGGCGCCGAGGCGCGGCCGGTTGCCGATCACCTGGATCGCCACGTTCGAGATCTCGAAGCCCGCCGCGCGCACCCGCCCGGCCGTCTCGGCCAGCAGGGCGGCCCCGGACGCACCCGCCCACTCGGGCTGCGACGTACCGAAGTTCGAGCCGAGGTCACCCAGGCCCGCGGCCGAGAGCAGCGCGTCGCACGCCGCATGCGCGGCGACGTCGGCGTCGGAGTGGCCCTCGAGACCCTGCGGCTCGTCGGGCCAGGACAGCCCCGCGAGGTTCATCGGGACCCCGTCCACGAGCCGGTGGACGTCGGTGCCGATGCCGGTCCTCAGACCGTAAGGACTTGGATGCACACGGTGATCATGCCTGAGCCACACTGGAGCACGTGAGGACCAACCGTTACGCGTGGCCGCTCGCCGGCCTCGTGGCCGGCGGTGCGGGCCTCGCGACCAGCTACTTCGTGGCCATGGCGCTGTCGATCCGGGAGTCCCCCGTGGTCGCCATCGCCGAGGCCGTCATCCGGCTCACCCCGGGCGCGCTCGCGGAGAAGGCGGTCCAGACCCTCGGGCACCACGACAAGCCGTTCCTCGTGGCGGTCGTCCTGGTGCTCACCTGCCTGGTGTTCGCCTGGGCGGGGCGGCTCGCGGCCCGATCCTCGTGGGCGTCGGGAGCCGTTCTCGCGGTCCTGGCGGTCCTCGCGGGCGCCGCCGTGGCCACGCGGCACGGCACCGGCCTGTCGGACCAGGTGCCGGTCGTGGTCGGCTTCGTCACCTGGCTGGTCGCCCTGTCCGTGCTCACCGAGCCCCTGCGGCGCGCCGCCGCCCGGACGGCCGTGGACACCGGGACCGGGCAGACGTCGTACGACGGCAGCCAGACGCGGCGCGCGTTCGTGCTGCGAGCCGGCACGATGGCCGCGCTCGCGGTGACCCTGGGCGTCGTCGGGCGCGTGGTGGGCCGCGGGCGGCGGCAGGTCGAGCAGGCGCGCAGCCTGCTCCGGCTGGCCGGCGTGACGCAGCCCCTGGTCCCCGCCAAGGCCCGGATCGGCCTGGACGGCGTCTCGCCCTGGATGACGCCGGCCGACGGCTTCTACCGCATCGACACCTCGATCGTGGCGCCGGCGATCCAGCCCTCCGACTGGCAGCTGCGCATCCACGGGCTGGTGGACCGCGAGGTCGTGATCACCTTCGACGAGCTGGTGGCCCGCAAGTTCACCGAGGACTGGATCACGCTCAACTGCGTCTCCAACCCGGTCGGCGGCGACCTGATCGGCAACGCGTGGTGGAGCGGCGTACGCCTCGCCGACCTGCTGGCCGAGGCGGGCGTCCAGGCCGGTGCCGACGCCGTCCTCCAGACCAGCGACGACGGGTGGACCTGCGGGACCCCGCTGAGCGCCCTCACCGACGCCCGCGACGCGATCCTCGCGGTCGCGATGAACGGCAAGCCGCTCCCGATCGACCACGGCTTCCCGGTGCGCACCGTCGTGCCCGGTCTCTACGGCTACGTGTCGGCCTGCAAGTGGGTGGTCGACATGGAGGTCACCCGCTTCGCGAAGATCTCGGCCTTCTGGACCGAGCGCGGCTGGGGCGAGAAGGGCCCGGTCAAGATGTCGTCCCGCATCGACGTGCCGCGCTCCGGTGACCAGGTCGCGGCCGGCAGCGGCCGGGTCGGCGGCGTGGCGTGGGCGCAGCACAGCGGCATCTCGGCCGTCGAGTACGCGCTCGACGGCGGGGACTGGCAGCCGGCCGAGATCTCCAGCCCCGGCACCGACGACGCGTGGGTGCAGTGGGCGGCCACCGTCGACCTCGACCAGGGCGACCACACGATGCGGGTGCGGGCCACCGACAAGACCGGCCTCGTCCAGACCGGCGTCGAGCGCGACGTGCTGCCGGACGGGTCGACGGGGTGGCACACGATCGGGTTCTCCGCGAAGGCATGATGGGCGGGTGACCCAGGACTTCGCCGGCCGGACCGGCGCCGCGCTCGTCGTCGGTGGGAGCGGAGGCCTCGGGCACGCGATCGCCCGGATGCTCGCGAGCCGCGGGTCCCACGTGGCGCTCACCTACCGCTCGGACGCGCAGGCGGGTGCGGCCGCGGCCGCCGGCGCACGGGAGTGGGGCGTCCGGTCCTCGGCCCACGCCCTCGACCTGACCTCGGACGAGGCGGCCGCCGACGTGGTCGCCGAGGTCGCGGCCGAGTACGGCGGCCTGCACACGCTCGTCTACGCGGCCGGCCCGCACGTGCCCATGACCCACCTGTCCTCGGTGGCGCCCTCGACGATGGCGACGCAGCTGGCCGCCGATGCCGGCGGCTTCTTCAACGTCGTGCAGCCGGCGCTGCCGCACCTGCGGCACGCGCAGGGGGCGGTGGTGGCCGTCACGACGGCCGCGACCGCGCGCTACCCGGTCCGCGACGGGCTCTCGTCCGCGCCCAAGGCGGCCGTCGAGGCGCTGGTGCGCGCGCTCGCCGCCGAGGAGGGTCGCTTCGGGGTCCGCGTGAACGCGGTCG
>JAOPYB010000165.1 GCA_025964835.1 Nocardioides sp.
GGCCGGTGCACGTCGTCGGCTGGAGCCTCGGCGGGATCTTCGCCCTGCTCACGGCCGCCGACCAGCCGAACCTGCCGATCGCCTCGGTGACCGCGCTCGGCACGCCGTTCGACGTCAAGCAGGTGCCGCTGGTCGCACCCCTGCGGCCGCTGCTCAACCTCGGCGACGGGCGGGGCGCCATCACCCGCGCCTACCAGGCGATGGGCGGCGCCCCCAGGCCGCTGGTGCGCTGGGCCTTCCAGCTCTCGTCCTTCCAGAAGCTCGTCACCAAGCCGCTCGCGATCGCCACCCACCTCGACGACCCGGACTTCCTCGCCCAGCTCGAGGCCGTCGACCGCTTCACCGCGAACATGATCGCCTACCCCGGCCGGACGTTCGGGCAGCTCTACCACCGGTTCGTGAAGGGCAACGCGCTCGTCACCGGCTCGATCGAGCTCGACGGGCGGACCATCTCGGTCGGCAACATCACCGCGCCGGTGCTGGTCTTCGGCGGGTCCACCGACGGCATCGCCCCGATCCCCGCGGTCAAGGCCGTCGTGCCGCTGCTGAGGAAGGCGAAGGACGTCCGCTTCGAGATCGTCCCCGGCGGTCACCTCGGGATGCTGACCGGCCGCTCGGCCCGGGCCAGCACCTGGCAGGTGCTGGACGAGTGGATCGCCCAGTGGTCCTCCGAGGCCGAGGGCGTCCCCACGCCGGCGGCGACCGGCCGACGTACGACGAAGAAGGCCGCCGCGAAGAAGGTCGCCGCGAAGAAGGTCGCCGCGAAGAAGGTCGCGCCGGCGAGGAAGGCTGCCGCCAAGAAGGTGGCGCCGGCGAAGAAGGCCGCCGCGAAGAAGACACCGGTGAAGAAGGCCCCCGCCAGGAGGGCAACCGCCAAGAAGGCCTCGACCCGCGAGTCCATCGGCGCCAACCCCACCCGCCGCTACGGCTCGGCCGGGTCGCGCGCGCTCGGCCGCTGACCGACGGGGCGTTTCCCGGGTCAGCCGCGGGATCCCCCGCTAGCCTCCCCGCATGCCTGCCAGCGACCAGCTCTCCCGCGGCGTGCGGATCGGCTACGGCTCCGGCTCGGTGGCGACCGGGGCGTTCGGGACCGTGCCGGGCCTGATGCTGCTGCCCTACCTCACCGACAGCCTCGGCATCGCCGCGCTGGCGGCCGGCTTCATCGTGTTCCTCCCCAAGGCCTGGGACGTGGTCCTGAACCCGATCGCGGGCCGGATCAGCGACCGCACGGTCGACCCGCGCGGGCCGCGCCGGCCGTGGCTGCTGCGCGCCGGCCTCGCCCTCGCGCTCGGCTTCGCGCTGCTCTTCGCCGCCCCCGACATGGGCTCGCAGGTGCTCGAGTCGGCCTGGGTGCTGGTCCTCTTCCTGCTCTGCGCGACGGCGTACGCGTTCTTCCAGGTCCCGTTCGTCTCGATGCCCGCCGAGATGACGACGTCGTACGACGAGCGCACCCGGCTGATGACCTGGCGGGTGGCGATCCTCGCGTTCACGATCATGCTGGCGGGCGCGACCGCCCCGGTGATCCGCGACGCGGTCGGTGGCCGCGCCGGCTACCGCATCATGGGCGTCGCGATGGCGCTGGTGATCCTGGTCGGTGTCGTCAGCGCCTACCGCGGCACCCGGCACGCACCGATCGGGCGGACCGAGCCGGGCGCCGGCACCCTGCGCGACCAGCTGCGCATCGTCGCCGGGGCCCGCGACTTCCGGCTGCTGCTGACCACGTTCGTCCTGCAGGCGCTCGCCACCGGTTGCATGCTGGCCGGGGTCGACTACCTCGCGACCGACGTCCTGGAGCGCAAGGGCGCCACGACCATCCTGTTCGTCTGCTTCGTCGGGCCGGCCCTGCTCCTGACGCCCGTCTGGGCGCGGGTCGGCACCCGCGTCGGCAAGAAGCGGGGCTACGTCGCGTCGTCGCTGGTCCTGGCCGCGGGCGCGCTGCTGGCCGTCACGGCCCGGAGCGCACCAGCGGCCGTGGTGTTCGCCGCGGTGGTGCTGGTCGGTGTCGGGTACGCCGGCTGCCAGGTGTTCCCGCTCGCGATGCTGCCCGACGCGGCCGCCGTCGACGCCCGCCGCACCGGCAGCAACCGGGCCGGCGTCTACACCGGCGTGTGGACCGCGGCCGAGACGCTCGGTCTCGCACTCGGTCCGGGCTTGTTCGCCCTCGCGCTGGCCCGCGGTCACTACCGCTCCTCGACGGACGGCGACGTCGCCCAGCCCGGCTCGGCGGTCGCCGCGATCGTCATCGGCTTCTCGCTGCTGCCCGCGGTGCTGATGGTCGTCAGCCTCTACTGGCTGAGCCGCTACTCGCTGGACGCCGACGCGGTGGACGTGGTCTCGACAGGCTCGACCACCGAGGGTGGCGGCCCGACCAGCGAGGAGCTGGCATGACCGACGCGCTCGCCCGGCTGCGCGCCATGCAGGCGGCCGACCTGCCCGTCCACGGCGGCCGCACCTTGGCCTACGTCTACGACTCGGGCCTCGCCGAGGTGGACCGGATCGGCCGCGCCGCGGTGGCGCAGTACGCCGGCTCGAACGGGCTCGACCCGACGGCGTTCCCGAGCCTGCTGACGATGGAGAACGACCTGGTCGGCTTCGCCTGTGGCCTGCTCGACGCCCCGGCCGACGCCGTCGGGACGATCACGTCCGGCGGCACCGAGTCGGTGCTGCTGGCCGTCCAGACCGCGCGCGACAGCCGGCCCGACGCGACCCGGCCGCGGATGGTCGTCCCCGACACCGCCCACGCGGCGTTCCACAAGGCCGCCCACTACTTCGGGGTCGAGGCCGTGCTCGTTCCGGCCGGCCCCGACCACCGCGCCGACCCGGTCGCCACGGCGGCCGCGGTCGACGCCGACCCGGCGAACACGGTCCTGGTCGTGGCCAGCGCGCCGTCGTACGCCCACGGCGTGGTCGACCCGGTCACCGAGATCGCCGCCCTGTCCGCCGAGCGCGGCATCCGCTGCCACGTGGACGCGTGCATCGGCGGCTGGGTGCTGCCGTACGCCGCCCGCCTGGGGCGCGACGTACCGCCGTGGACGTTCGCGGTCGAGGGCGTCACGTCGATCTCGGTCGACCTCCACAAGTACGGCTACGCCCCCAAGGGAACCTCGCTGCTGCTGCACCGGTCGGCAGCCGAGCGCCGGCCGCAGTTCTTCGCGGCCGCCGGGTGGCCGGGCTACACGATGCTGAACTCGACGATGCAGTCGACCAAGTCCGGTGGCCCGGTCGCCGGCGCCTGGGCCGTGGTGGAGTCGCTCGGTCACGACGGCTACCTCGCCCTCACCCGCGACGTCCTGGAGGCGACCGACCGGATCGTGGCCGGCGTCGAGAAGGTGCCGGCCCTGCGGCTCGTCGTACCGCCCGACTCCACGCTCGTCGCGCTCGCGACCGACGGGTCCTGCGACGCCTTCACGGTGTGCGACG
>JAOPYB010000174.1 GCA_025964835.1 Nocardioides sp.
GGGTGGCGTAGAGCGTCGTCGACTTGCCGGAGCCCGTCGGCCCGGTGGCGAGGATCATCCCGTAGGGCTTCGTGTACGACGCCTCGAAGCGCCGGAAGTTGCCCTCGCTGAACCCCAGGTCGTCGAGTCCCAGCTTGGTGTTGGTGTTGTCGAGGATCCGGGCCACGACCTTCTCGCCCCACACCGTGGGCAGGGTGGCGACGCGCAGGTCGATCCGGCGTCCCTGGTGGTTGACCGACATCCGGCCGTCCTGGGGGACCCGCCGTTCCGCGATGTTCATGTCGGCCATGATCTTCAGCCGGGACACGACGCCGTTCTGGATGCTCTTCGGCGACCGGTGCGCGTCGTGCAGCACGCCGTCGATGCGGTAGCGCACCCGCAGGTCGCGCTCCGTCGGCTCGATGTGGATGTCGGAGGCGCGGTCGCTGATGGCCTGGTTGATGAGCAGGTTCACGAACCGCACCACGGGCGCCTCGTCGGACACCTCGGTGAGGCTGGAGAGGTCCTCGGCGTCGTCGTCGGTGGTGAGGTCGGAGGTGAGGTCGTCGAGCTCGCCCTCGGCCCGGTAGACCTGGTTGATCTTGCCCTCGATGTCGGCCCGGTTGGCGATCGCGAACCGGATCCGGCTGCGGGTCATCCGGCCCAGGTCGTCCTTGAGCGTGATGTCGCCCGCCTGCCGGATGCTCACCGCGACGACCAGCTCGCCGTCGTCGAGCCCGAGCGGGAGGACGTGGGAGCGGCGCGCGAACTCCGCGGACAGCAGCGCGGCGGCCGACATGTCCACCACGTAGTCGGACAGGTCGACGTAGTCGAGCCCCGCGGACCTCGCCGCGGTGCTGACCACCGACTCCCGGTCGACGACGCCGCTGTCCAGCAGGACCTCGAGGACCGACTGGGAGCGCTGCTGGGCGACGCGCCGGGCCTCCTCGAGCTGGGCCGCGTCGATCACGCCGGACTCGAGCAGGGCCTGGACGGTGTCGCCGGGCAGCTGTGGTTGCACGCTCACTCCTCGGGGATCACGGAGAGCGCCGCGAGCGGGTTCGCGCGGTAGCGCAGGATGAGCTCCCGGGTCGCCTCGTCGAGGCGCTCGTGCAGGGCACGCCGGTACGCCGTGAGCTGGGCCTCGGCCGAGCGCAGGCGGGTCAGCGCCTCCGCGACCTCCCCGGGATCGTGGGGGTCGACCTCGGTGCCCCACATCTCCTCGAGCACCGGCAGGTCGGGCAGCGGCTCGGAGGCCCGGACCCGGACGAGGGCGCGACGGCTGTGGCCCGAGCCGGTGTCGCCGAGCACCCGGACCAGGTCGGCCGTGCTCAGCACCGCACCGGTGACCGCCTCGGCCTCCAGCACGTCGATGCGTGCGTGCGCGAGCCGCCGCCAGTACGACACCCGGTCCTCCTCGGCCTCGAGCCGGTGCCGGTAGTCGCGCAGGGCGTCGAGGTCGAGCGTCGCCAGCTCCTCGGACGGCACGGTCGAGACGACCGACCGGCGACGGGACTCACCGGACGGGACACGTGGACTCATCGGACCTGCCTCCTCACGTCTCGTCGACCAGGGCCGGGTCGATGCCGGCACGCTTGAGCATGACGGTGAAGTCGTGGCTGTTCGAGCTGACCAGCTTGGCGGCCTCGACCGAGACGGTGCCGTCGAGCACCAGCTGGACCAGGTGCTGGTCGAAGGTCTGCATGCCGGAGTAGCCGCCCGACGCGATGATGTCCGGGATCGTGTCGGTCTTGTCGGGGTCGGCGACCGCCTCCGCGAGGCGGGGGCTGTTGACGGCGATCTCCATCGCGACGGCCCGGCCGAGCCCGTCGGCACGAGGCACCAGCCGCTGGCAGATGATGCCGCGCAGCGAGGTGGCCAGACCCAGCCGCACCTGCTTCTGCTCGTGCGGTGGGAAGAAGTCGATGATCCGGTTGACCGTCTCGGTGGCGTCGGTGGTGTGCAGCGTCGACATCACGAAGTGCCCCGTCTCCGCCGCGGAGAGCCCGGCCTTCACGGTGTCGGAGTCGCGCATCTCTCCGATCAGGATCACGTCCGGGTCCTGGCGCATCGCGGCGCGCAGGGCGACGCCCCAGTCGGCGGTGTCGGTGCCGAGCTCGCGCTGGTTGACGCTGGCCAGCTTGTCGGTGTGGACGACCTCGATCGGGTCCTCGATGGTGAGGATGTGGACCGCGCGGGACTCGTTCACGGCGTCGACCATCGCGGCGAGCGTCGTCGTCTTGCCGGACCCGGTCGGCCCGGTGACCAGCACCAGCCCGCGCGGCTCCAGCGCGAGTCGCCGGATCACGTCGGGGAGTCCCAGCTCGGCGAGGGGGGTGGGGGCGTCGCCGACGAGCCGCAGGACGCAGCCGGCCGTGCCCCGGGAACGGAACGCGTTCACGCGGAACCGGCCGATCCCCGGGACCGACAGCGCGTAGTCGGCCTCGTTGGTGGCGGTGTAGCCCGCCTCGACCTCGGACGGCATCGTCTCGCGGATCAGCGCCTCCGCGGACTCGGCGGTGAGCGGGTCCACCTGGAGGGGCACCAACGACCCCGAGATGCGGATCTTGGGGGGGCTCCCGACCTTGAGGTGCAGGTCGGAGCCCTTGTTGACCACCACGGCGTGCAGGTACGGCGCGATCTGCAGGTCCACGTCTCCCGCCTCCCGGTTGGCAGTGGCTACGGAGCGTTGTCTACCACGTCAGGACCGGGATGGAGCACACCAGGAGCCGGATCCGCGGCCGTCCGGTCGCGCTGGTCAAGGCCGGTCCGGGGAAATCTCGCCCGTCCCTCAAGTCCCGCGTCCCGGGCGCCGATGAGGTGGTGACGGAATCCCTGTTCACCCCCTTCTGCTGAGGACTCGATGCCACGCACTCTGGTCGGTCTGGACATCGGCAGCTCCGGCGTCCGCGCGGCCGAGTTCGTGCCTGGCCGGCGCCGCTCGACGCTACGCCGCCACGCCGCCGTACCGCTGCCTCAGGGCGTGGTACGGGCCGGCGCCGTCGTCGACGGGGAGGCGCTGACCGGCGCCCTGCGGACCCTCTGGTCCCAGGGGAAGTTCGGCACGAAGAACGTCCGGCTCGCGATCGCCAACGCCGGGGTGCTGGTGCGTCAGATGGACCTCGACTGGATGCCTCCCGGCGACTTCCGCCAGGCGCTGCGCTACCAGGTCCAGGACTTCCTGCCGTTCGCGGTGGACGACGCCAACCTCGACTACCACCTGCTCGAGGAGCTCGACGTGGCCGAGGAGGGCAAGGAGCCCCGCAAGGTGGCGCGCATCCTCCTGGTGGCCGCCGCCCGGGACATGGTCGACGCGTTCGTGGACGCCGCCCGGGGCGCCGGCCTGCGGACGACCGGCGTCGACCTGCTGCCCTTCGCCCTGGTCCGGGCCCGCACGCCCCTCGGGCTCGCTCCCTCGACAGGGGCCGAGGCCGAGGCGATCGTGGACATCGGTGCCGACGTCGTCTCGGTGGCCGTGCACTCCGGCGGCGTGCCGCGCTACGTCCGGGTGATCCCCGGCGTGGGTGGGGACTCGATCACCGAGGCCGTCCGGCAGCGCTACGACTGGACCTGGGAGGAGGCAGAGCGCACCAAGGTCTTCGTGGGCCTGCCCGGCCACGCCCACCTCGACGAGAGCCAGCTGCACGCCGTCAGCCCCCGGTCCGACGGTCTCGACCACGCCGCCCAGAAGGTCGTCGTCTTCGCGGCCACCGCCCTGGTGGAGGAGATCGTCTCGACGCTCGACTTCTACCGGGCCGGCGCCGTCGCCGAGGGAGCCGAGCCGACGGCCGCGGTGTCGCGGGTGCTCCTCACCGGCGCGGGTGCGCGGCTGGGCGGGCTGGTCGACCTGCTCGGCCAGCGGCTCGACGTACCCGTGGAACGGCTCGACGCCCTGGCCCGGGTCCGGACGCCTCGACGTCTCCGTGCACTGCCCGACGGCCTCTCCTCGGTGGCGGTCCCGGCCGGCCTGTGTGTCGGAGCCTCCCGATGATGCGGCGCACCGCAGCCCACCCGCGGATCGGGCTGCCGGCGGTCAACCTGCTCTCGCAGTCCTCCTTCGACAGGCTGTCGGCCCGGCGCCTGCGGCACCGCTTCGTCGCCGCCGGAGTCGTCCTGACGGCGCTCGTCGGCGCGGGCTGGGGCGTGCAGCACGTGCGGGTCGCGGAGGCCCAGAAGCTGGTCGTCGTCGAGCAGGGTGAGACCGCGCGGCTCGACGCGCGCACCCAGACCCTGGCCCCGGTCCGTGCCTTCGTGGGCGGGGTCGCCGTCCAGGAGGGCACCGTCGAGTCGGCGATGGCGCGCGAGATCTACTTCTCCGCCGTACTCGCCGGGATCCGCGCGGCCACGCCGTCCGGGGCCCGGCTCGCCGCCGTCTCCGTGGTCGCCGCGCCGGCCCCCACCGCGGCCGCTCCCACCGGTGCGGCGGGCTCCGTGTGCCCCGGACCCGACCCCTTCAACACCCGGACGGTCGTGGGCTGCGTGACCCTGTCCGGCACCGCGACGAGCCGCGCGGAGGTCGGTCAGCTGGTCACCAGCCTCGGCGCGGCCGACCTGTTCGTCGAGCCCTTCATCGCGACCACCACGACCGCGGACTCCTCCGAGGTGTCGTTCAGCGGATCGGTCGGCCTGTCCAAGCAGGCCTTCAGCACCCGCTACGCCAGCCTCGCGCAGGCTCTCGGGCCGGGGGTGTCGTGATGGACCTGGGCACCCCCGCGGCCACCCGGGTCGTCGGCGCGCTCGCGCTCCTCGTCGTCGCCGGCCTGGGCTGGACCGTGGTCGTCGGACCCGAGACCAGCACCCTCGCCGCAACCCGGGCGGAGATCGAGTCCACCCGCGACCAGAACTCCGTGCTGACCGTGCAGCTGGCCTCCCTCGAGAAGCAGGTCGCGCAGCTCGGCCAGACCCGGCGTACGGCGCGCGACCTGGCCGCACTGTTCCCGCCGACCGCGGACCAGCCCGGGCTCTTCGAGGAGGTCACGGCCGCCGCCGTCGACGCCGGTATCGGTCCCCAGGGCGTGACCTCGCTCGCGCCGTCCCCGCCGGTGATCGGTGGCGCTGCCCCCGGCGCACCGCCCCCCGATCCTGCGGCGCCCGCCGCCCCGGTCGACGGCGTCCAGCTCGCCCGGCAGACGGTGTCGGTCTCCGTGTCGGGCACCTACGACCAGACGCAGCGGCTGCTCGCGAACCTCGAGCAGATGTCGCGCGCCTACCTCGTCGGCTCCGTGACGCTCGCCGGCGACGCCTCGACCGGCGCCTACACGACCACCATCGACGGTGACATGTTCGTCATGCCGCCCGTCGCCGACCCCGGCGAGACCGTCAACCTCGCCGCCACGACGCAGGACTGAGCCAGGAGGATGACCATGGACGCCGCCACGTGGCCCACTGCCGCCCTTGCCCCGATCGCCCTCGCGGCGATCCTGGCCCTCTGGACGCTGCGCCGACGACGGCCGGCCCGTGCGAGGTCTGCCTCGTCGCCGGTCCGGCCGGTTCCGCCGGCCGAGCTGCTGGAGCCGGTCCGCGAGGACCGGGCGGAGGTCGAGCCCGAGCCCGAGGTCGAGCCCGTGGTCGAGCCGGCCCCGACGGTCGTGCCGGACCCGCGCGCCGAGTCCGTGACTGCCGAGGTGCGCGCCCTGCGGATGCAGGTCCGCAGCCTGGAGGAGGCGCTCGAGCGGCTGCCGGAGTCGCCCGCGCCGCCCACGTCGCCCGCACGCGCCGCCTCGCCTGCTCCCGCCGCTCCCGCTCCCGCCGCTCCCGCTCCTCCCGCCGGGACCGTCCCTGCCGCCCCGAGCGCCCCGCCCGGGCCCGCGGCGGGGGACGTCGACGCCTACCGGCGCCAGGTCCGGCTCACGATCCGCGCGCTGGCGGCACACACGCCCGAGGCCGAGCGCCCGCACCGCACCCTGGCCCGCGTCGTCGCGGCCATCGAGCGGCTCGAGCCGGCGGACGGCCTGGTCCGCCCGGCCCTGCCACCGGCCCTGCACCGGGTCGCTGCGGCGGTCCGCGCGATCGAGCCCGAGCCCGACACGCTCGAACCGCAGCCCGCGGTGCCCGTCCCCGCCGTCGAGCCGTTCGACGTCCCCGAGGTGCGCCGTGCCTCGGCGGCCGAGGTCGTCCTGCCGGTCCCGCCGCCGGCTCCCTGCCCGCCCAAGCGCAAGGGCCGGCGCCTGCGGCGCCAGGCCGCCTGACGGATCCGGAGACACACCATGACGTCCGTGACCGACGAACGGGTCCCCGAGCTGCTGGGGCAGCTGTCCCAGCGGCACGCCTCGGAGGGCGACCTGAGGCGAGCGAAGCTCGCCGCGTGGGCGGCCGACGTGCACGTGCTCGAGGAGCTGCTCTGGCAGAACGGGCTCGGCGACGCGCCGGACCCCGACGCCCAGCTCGCCGCGCTCGGCGAGGTCGTGGCCGGTGCGCTCGATGCGCTCGCCGACCGAGCACCGAACCACCTGACCGCCCGCCAGCTGGTCGAGGCGGCGCGCGAGGCCATGGTGACGACGTTCGACGAGTCGGTCCACGGGCTGCTGACCGACCGCCTCGCGGCGCTCGACCACCTCGACCTCTGTGAACCGGTGGCCCACGACGCCGTGCGGGAGGCCGAGCGCCGGCTGGACGGCCGGACCGCCGAAGGACTGGTGGCCGAGCTTCGCTTCGCGGCCGCGGACTGCATGGCGGTGGCACAGCTCCTGGCCTCCGAGGGCGAGGAGGACGCGGCCCGGCGGCTGGCCCACCAGGCGGACGCCGCAGCATTCGAGGCCTACCTGGTCGCAGCCGCCTCGCTGGGCGGCGACGAGCGGCTCGCCACGGTCGACCTCCGCTGGGAGCTCGGTCGCACCGTGTTGTCGGGTCGCCCGGCTGACGGGTCGAAGGGCGCGCTCGGCGACTGGCGCCCGGGGCTCCTCGCGCTCGTCGGATCGGCCGAGAGCGGGGTGCTCGGACGGACGCTCGAGGCACTTCCCGAGCCGTGATGGAGGGCTCCGTCCTGATGCCCACCTCGGTCGTTGTCACGTCGTTGTCGGTGCTCGGCCTGCTCGTCGGCTCCTTCCTCAACGTCGTCGTCCACCGGGTGCCGGCCGGACTGTCGCTGGTGTCGCCCGGTTCGGCCTGTCCGCGGTGCCACCACCAGATCCGCCCGCGCGACAACGTGCCGGTCGTCTCCTGGCTCCTGCTGCGTGGCCGGTGCCGGGACTGCAGCGCGACGATCCCGGCGCGCTACCCCCTGGTGGAGATCGCCACGGCTGCCCTGTTCGGCCTGACCGGCTGGCGGTTCGGCGCGTCGCCGTACACCGCGGCGGCGCTCCTCGTCACCGCGGCCGGTGTCGCGCTCTTCCTGATCGACCTGGAGCACCGCCGGCTGCCGTTCGGTGTGACCGGTGCGGCCGCGACCGGCGTCGTCCTCGTCCTGGCGCTGGACGTCGTCCGCAACGGTCCCGAGGCCCTGCCGACGGCGCTGGCGTCCACCGGCGTCTGGCTCGCCGTGTACGGCGGCATCTGGCTCGCCACGTCGGGTAGGGGGATGGGGCTCGGCGACGTCGCCCTGGCGCCCGTCCTGGGGCTGGCGCTCGGCTGGCTCGGGTGGGGGCCCAGTGTCATCGGCCTGGGTGCGGGCTTCGTGGTCGGAGCCGTCGTGGGCGGTGCCCTGCTCGCCACGGGACGGGCCCGGCGCGGACTGCGGATCCCGCACGGTCCGTTCCTCCTCACCGGCGCCGCGCTGGGCATGTTCGCGGGCGCGCCGCTCTGGTCGGCGTACCTCGGAGCCGTCGGCCTCGGCTGAGGCCCCGACCGAAGATCCGGGTCGGGAGCCTCAAGTCGGCGACCCCGCGCGCCGATGTTCTGACCAACACAGGCGCACCGGACGACGGGTCCGGCGGGCACCCGGGGTCCTGGTCTGGAGAATTCGCATTAGCCAGAACCGGGGGGTTGCTGGCACTAGCATGAGCGCGACCGGAGGGGTGCTCAGGCATCCGGATGCAGCATCGTCTTCCGACGGGTCAGCGATGGCCCCCGGAGCGCGGAGCCTTGGGGGGGCCGTGCACGAAATCGACCAGGGACAGCTGCTGGCCAGCATTGCGGCCACGTCGAGCGACTGCATCCTCTCCCTCGACCGCGACGGCGCGATCGTCTGGGCGAGCCCCGCGACGCGCCACGTCCTGGGCTGGTGGCCCGAGGACCTCGCCGGCAGCGACATCTCGGTCGTGACCCCGCGCAGTGGTGGCGACGTCAACGCGGCGTACCTCGCGCAGCTGCTCGAGGGGCACCGCGTCGACCCCTTCACCGACACCGGTGTGAAGCGCGACGGCAGCACCTTCAAGGCGGCCGTGACCCTCGGGCCGGTGCACGCGGCGACCGGTGAGGTCACCGGGGTCACCGTCATCCTGCGCGACGTGACGGCCGAGCTGAGCGAGCAGCGGGCGATGGAGAAGGCGCTGGCGGTGGCCCGGGCACGCTTCGAACGGATGCCCACCCCCCAGGCGCTCCTCGAGCTGCGCGGCCGCCTCGAGTCGGTCAACCCGGCCTGGTGCGAGCTGTTCGCCCACGACGAGGACTACTTCGCCGACTGCGACATCATGTCGCTGGTCCACCCGATGGACGTCCGCAACGCCGCGGAGCTCTTCGCCTCGCTGCGCTCGGGGGAGCTGGAGTCGGTCAGCTACCAGGGTCTCTTCCGCGACTCCGAGGAGGGCAGCCTCTCGTTGCTGATCGACGCGACGCTGCTGCGCGATCCCGAGGGTGCCCCCTACGCCATCGCCGTGTCCGCGCGCGACCTGGCGGTCGTCGAGGAGGCGCGGCGCGCGCTCGCGGTCCAGGAGAGCCTCTACGTGGCCCTGGGTCGCCGGTCGTGGGACGCGGCGATCGTGCTCGACGCCGATCTCGCCATCATCTACGTCACCCCGTCGGTGGCCCGGATGTTCGGCTACGACGAGGAGGAGGTGCTCTCCAAGATCGGGTGGGAGTACGTCCACCCTGCCGACGCCGGCCTCGCCGCGCAGATGATCGAGCGGGTCCTGGCAGAGCCTCGCCTCACCGAGCGCCTCGTGGTGCGGCTGCGGGACAAGCAGGAGCGGTGGCGGTGGATCGAGAGCGCGGTCAGCAACTGCCTGGCCGACCCCGACATCCGAGGCCTGGTGGCCAACGTGCGCGATATCACCGAGCAGGTGCAGACCGACGAGGCCCTGCGGTTGTCGGAGTCGCTCCACCGCGCCATGGTCGAGACCGCGCCACAGGGCATCATCGCGATCGCGCCCGACGGCACGACGCTCTTCGTCAACGAGACGATGAACCTGGTGCTCGGGATCCCGCACGACCGGCTCCAGGGCTGGGATGTGCTGGCGCTGCTGGCAGAGGACGGCGGCACCGGGGCTGCACTGTCCACGGAGGGTCCCGCACGGCGTGAGATCACCTACGCGCACCCGGTGGCCGGCGAGCGCATCCTCGACGTCTCCCTCAGGCCGCTCCACCGCGACGGCTCCCACCCACTGGGCTGCCTGGTCACGGCCTCTGACGTGACCGAGGCACGCCACGCCGAGCGCGCGCTCCGGCGCCAGGCTCTCCACGACCCGCTGACGGGGCTGCCCAACCGCTACCTGTTCCTGGACCGTCTGCAGACGGCCGCGGCCCGGCACGCCCGCACGCCCGGGAAGGGCACGGCCGTCCTCTACCTCGACCTCGACGGGTTCAAGCCGGTGAACGACGGCCACGGGCACGAGGCCGGTGACGACCTGCTCCGGGAGATCGCGGCACGCCTGGTCTCGGCCGTCCGGGTCACCGACACGGTGGGCCGGCTGGGCGGCGACGAGTTCGCCATCGTCTGCGAGGACACCGACGAGGAGGCCGCGCTCGCGGTGGCGTCCAGGATCCACGAGTCGTTCGGTGAGCAGGTGCAGGCCGCCGGGAGCGCCTTCAAGGTCCGGCTGAGCATCGGTGTGGCGCTCTCACCTCCGCACGACATCGATGAGCTGATCGGCTGTGCCGACCGGGCGATGTACCGCGCCAAGCAGCTGGGTGGCGGTCGGGTCGTGGTGGCGGACCCCGAGGATCAGGCGCGCGGAGCAGTCGATTCGCCGAGACCTGGGATCTCGTAGTCACGACGCAGCGCGCCGGAGAGCTGGGCCGCCTCAGGAGACACCGCGGGGCTCCACAGCCAGCCCTGGGCGGCGTCACAGCCGAGCTCCAGGAGCAGCCGCGCGTGCTCGGGCGTCTCGACGCCTTCGGCCACGACCGTGAGCCCCACCGCGCGGGCCAGCTCGATGATCGACGCCGCGATGGCCCGGGCGCTGCTGTCGGTCGTGATCTCGGCGATGAACGAGCGGTCGATCTTGAGCATCGACAGGGGCAGGTTGCGCAGGTAGGCGAGCGAGCTGTGCCCGGTCCCGAAGTCGTCGACGGCGATCAGGAACCCGCGCCGGCGCAGCCGGCCGAGCAGGGCCACGGCGCTGGCCGCGTCGATCATGATCGCGCTCTCGGTGACCTCGATCAGCACCTGGTGAGGGGGGATCCCGGACGCGGACACGGTCTCGTGGATCCACGCCTCCAGCCCGGGGTCGCTGAGCGTGCGCGCGGAGAAGTTCACCGCGACGTACCCGTCGGGCGGCATCGCACCCGCCTCTCGCAGGGCCCGCGCGTCGGCGAGCGCGACCGTGAGCGCCCACCGGTCCAGCTCGGGGGCCAGGCCGACATCCTCGGCGACGGCGACGAACCTCTCGGGCGGCACCTGTCCGTGGGTGGGATGGTTCCACCGGGCCAGTGCCTCGGTGCCGACGACCAGCCCGGTGCGCAGATCGATGATCGGCTGGTGGTGCAGGCTCATCTCGTCGCTCGTCAGCGCCCGTCGCAGGTCGCTGCCCAGCTCGTAGCGCTCCTCCGCGCTGGCGGCCAGGGCGGCATCGAAGATCCGGACCCGGTGCCGGCCGGCGAGCTTGGCGGCGTACATCGCCGCGTCAGCGTGGCTGAGCAGGGCGCCGGACGAGGACACCGGGGAGAGCGCCACCCCGATCGAGGCGGTGAGGTGCACCTCACCGCCGGAGATCCGGAAGGGCGGGTCCAGGGCGGCGAGCAGCCCCTCGGCGAGCGTCCGGGCCTCGGACTCGTCGACGTCCTCGCAGACGACGAGGAACTCATCGCCGCCGAAGCGGGCGACGGTATCGCTGAGGCGGGCGCTCGCCCGCAACCGCGCCGCGACACCGACGAGGAGCTCGTCGCCGGCCGCGTGGCCCCGCGCGTCGTTGACGATCTTGAACTGGTCGAGGTCGACGAACAGCACCGCGGTCGACCGCGTCTGGCGCGCGAGCGCCTGCTGGAGCCGGTCGAGCAGCAGCGCGCGGTTGGGCAGCCGGGTCAGAGTGTCGTGCAGCGCCGCCTGGCGCAGCTGGTCCTCGAGCGCACGTGCCTCGGTGATGTCGGCGACCATCGCCAACGACCCCTCCGTGGCGCCGCCGACGTCATCGAGGGGACAGGCCGAGATCGACAGCACGCGCTCGCCGCCGTCGGGGTGCTGGTAGGTCAGCTGGTAGCGCTCGGCGCCCCGGATCGCGAGCCGGTGCTGCACGATCTGCCGCTGGCGGAGGTCCAGGACGGACCACAGCGGGCGGCCCTGGATCTCCTCGGCGTCGAGGCCCAGGATCTCGAGCATCCGGTTGTTGACGTACGCCGTGCGTCCGTCGGGAGCGGTGACCCACAGCCCATCGTCGGCGTTGTCGGCGATGGCCCGGTAGCGCGACTCCGAGGCGCGCAGCGCGCGCTCGGCCTCGATCCGGTCCGTGATGTCGCGCAGGTTGCACACGATCCCGCTGACCGCGGTGTCGAGAAGGTTGCTCGCCGTGAGCTCCATGACCCGCCAGTTTCCCGACGAGTCGCGCAGCCGCATGGTCACGGTCTCGGTCCCGCCCTCGGCCACCACGCGCTCGAAGACGGTGGTGACCGCCTCGACGTCCTCGGGGTGGATGAACTCGGGGCCGGGGACCTGCACCACGTCGGCCGTCGAGTAGCCGAGCATGCTGGTGAGCGCCGGCGAGGCGTAGAGGACGACGCCGGAGCTGTCGAGCACGATGGCCAGGTCGCTGGCTCGTTGGGCCAGGGCGAGGAAGAGGTCCTCCTGGCGACGCCAGCGGCGCTCGACGGTGCGCAGCGTCGTCAGGTCCTGCACGAAGATCGTGGCCCCCATTGCACCGCCCGCCTCGTCGCGCACGATCGCGAGATCGAT
Organism: Nocardioides sp.; assembly: GCA_025964835.1. Taxonomy (GTDB): domain Bacteria; phylum Actinomycetota; class Actinomycetes; order Propionibacteriales; family Nocardioidaceae; genus Nocardioides. The sequence continues at coordinate 12,179 of JAOPYB010000174.1, forward strand.
CAGGGCGGACAGGGGCCTGCCGTCAGGGGTGGCGAGGGTGCGCTCGTGCTGGGTCGACTCGGCGCCTCCCTCGAGCAGCCGCCGCAGGGCCCGGTCGGCCTCGCCGTCGTCGGACGGGTGGTCGAGGGCCGGCAGCCCGAGGCCGACCAGGTCGTCGTGCTGGCGCTCGAGGAGCCGGCAGAAGGCCGCGTTGACGTCGGTCAGCCGGCCGGCCAGGTCGCAGAACGCCTGCGGGACCGGTGACTGCTCGAAGCGGGTGCGGAAGCGGACGGCGTACGAGCTGCGCATCCGATCCGCCTCCACCTGGTCGCTGATGTCGGTGGCGTTGCCGACGATGGCGCGGACGTGGGGGTCGTCGCGGTAGTCCGTCAGCGTCTGGCGCACCCACACCCAACGGCCGTCGCTGTGCAGCAGCCGGCACTCGAGGGTCTGCTGGCGGGCCTCTCCGGACGCCACCACGTCCCACGTCGCCCGGACCTTGGGCGCGTCGTCGGGGTGGGGGAGGTCGTGCACGGAGCCGCCGACGAGCTCGTCGAGGGAGCGTCCGAGCTGGTGCACGGCGCCCGGGGTCGCGTCGAGGATGACGCCGTCGGAGTCGGCGACCCAGGTGAGGTCGCTGGCGTGCTGCAGCACGGCACGCCAGCGCCCCTCGGCGGCCGCCTCGCGGCTGCGGTCGAGGCAGAAGACGGTCACGGTGGCGGGTGCCGTGTCGTCCTCGCCCGGTGTGCGTGCCCAGGCGACGCGGACGGGGACCGGCGAACCGGTGGCCACGTGCCAGAACTGGCTGAAGTCCCCGCTCGGCGTGCCGGCCCGGGCCTCGGCCATGGCCTGGCGGCCGGCGTCGATGTCGATCGAGCACGCGACCAGGCCCCACAGGTCCCGGTCCTCGACCTGCTCGAGCCGACGACCCAGGAGACGGAGCAGCGCTCCGTTGGCCCCGAGGAGGCGGCCCTCCAGGGTGAGGCGCGCGGTGGGCAGGCCACCCTGGGGCAGGACGGCGTGGCCGGTGTGCCCGGTCGACCCGAGTGTCGCCTCGACCGGCAACATGCCCTGCCTCCTGGAGGTACGCCGCTGCCGGACGAGGACCGGCGGCGGTCTGGTGAGTCCACGGAACCGTATCCCGCGCCGCCTCAGGACCCGTCGGGACGCGCCCGGTTGGCGCCGGTGCCAGAGTAGTGAACGTATGGACGACCAGCCGGAAGGCCGACCCGCCGCCCCCGACCCGGTGGCGCCGGCCGACGTGCCCGCGTCCGGGACCACCGTCGCGCTGGCCTGCGTCCGGGCACTCCTCCGGGTGGGCTCGCGGGCCGAGGCGGCGCAGGTCCTGCACCGGGCGATCGGCGACCTGGGCGGCGAGGTGCGCACCGCGGCGGCGGGCGAGGTGCCGGCCCTCGACGTCTCGCTCGGGATCGGCGAGCTCTCGGTGGCCGTGGCCGTCGACGGGTCCGCCCGCGTCGCCGCGCGGCTGCGGGGCTGGTTGCCGATCCTCATGGAGGATGCCGAGACCGCCGCGCTGCGGTGCGACCGGCAGCAGAGCCAGGAGGTGCGCGCCCGCACCGACGCGCTCACCGGGCTCTCGGACCGCCGGGAGGGCGACGAGCGGCTGGCCGCGGCGCGCGCCGGCGACGTCGTCTGCCTGCTGGACCTGGACGGCTTCAAGGCGCTCAACGACAGCCGCGGCCACGCGGCGGGCGACCGGGCGCTCCGACGTTTCGGTGACGTCCTGCGCGACCACGTGCGGGGGCTGGACTTCGTCGGGCGCTACGGCGGCGACGAGTTCCTGGTGATCTTCACGGTGGCTCCGGTCCATGTGGCGATGCGGCGGATGTGGGACATCTCGGCCGCCTGGGCGGCCGACGACCCGGAGCACGCGGTCTCGGTCGGAATAGCCCTCGTCGACGACAGCGGTCCGCAGGCCGCGGCCACCGCCGCCGACCGGGCGCTCTACCGCAGCAAGCGGGCGGGGGGCGGCAAGGTCTCGCTCGCCGGTCCGGGCGACCGTCCTTAGGATCCTCCGCATGGACACCGATGTCATCGTCGTGGGTGCCGGCCTCGCCGGCCTGGCTGCTGCAGCCGAGGTGGCCGATGCCGGCCGGACCGTGCTCCTGCTCGACCAGGAGCCCGAGCAGTCGCTCGGGGGCCAGGCGTTCTGGAGCCTCGGCGGTCTCTTCCTCGTCGACAGCCCCGAGCAGCGCCGGATGGGCATCAAGGACTCCCACGACCTGGCGCTCCAGGACTGGATGGGCAGCGCCCAGTTCGATCGCGAGGAGGACCACTGGCCCCGCCGGTGGGCGGAGGCGTACGTCGACTTCGCCGCGGGCGAGAAGCGCGCGTGGCTGCACGCCATGGGTCTGCGGGTCTTCCCCGTCGTGGGCTGGGCCGAGCGGGGTGACGGCCGGGCCGAGGGTCACGGCAACTCGGTCCCGCGCTTCCACCTGACCTGGGGCACCGGGCCGGGTGTGCTCGCGCCGTTCGAGCGCCGGGTCCGCAGGCACGTGGCCGGTGGCCTGATCCGCTTCGCGTTCCGGCACCGCGTCGACGAGGTGCTCGTCGAGGCGGGCACGGCCGTCGGGGTCCGGGGGGCGACCCTCGAGCCGAGCACGGTGGAGCGCGGCCGGGCGAGCAGCCGAGTGGAGACGGGCGAGTTCGAGCTCCGCGCCCAGGCCGTGATCGTCACGTCCGGCGGCATCGGAGGCAACCACGACCTGGTCCGCAAGGCCTGGCCGGCCCGGCTCGGCGACCCGCCGGCGACGATGGTCACCGGAGTCCCCGCGCACGTCGACGGCCGGATGCTCGGCATCACCGCGGCCGCCGGCGCCCGGATCATCAACCCCGACCGGATGTGGCACTACGTCGAGGGGCTGCGCAACTGGGACCCGATCTGGGAGAACCACGGCATCCGGATCCTCCCCGGCCCCTCGTCGCTCTGGCTGGACGCGACCGGCAAGCGGCTGCCCGCGCCGTACTTCCCGGGCTTCGACACGCTCGGCACGCTGACCCACCTGCGGACGACGGG